>JANXWR010000251.1 GCA_025351025.1 Burkholderiales bacterium
CGCCGATCGCCGCCACCGCGCCGCTCACCGGTGCCTCGCAGCCATTGCAGGGTGCGCCGGGCGCGACCGCCTCGGTCGGCGCCAACGGCCGCCGCGAAGCGGTGACCAACTACGAGGTCGACAAGACCGTGCGCGTGACCAGGAACGCGAGCGGCAACGTCAAGCGGCTGAACGCCGCCGTCGTCGTCAACAACCGCACCGTCGTCGATGCGAAGGGCAAGTCGACGCAGATCCCGCTCGGCACCGAAGAGATCGAAAAGCTGAGCACCCTGGTGCGCGAAACGATCGGCTTCAACAAGGAGCGCGGCGATTCGGTCAAGGTCATCAACGCGCCGTTCAAGATCGAGCCGGTCACGAACGTCGAATCGCCCTTCTGGAAGAGCCCGGAGCTGATCGACCTGGTGCGCGCCGCGGCCCTGCCGGCGGGACTCGCGGTCGTCGCCGTGCTCGTCTTCTTCGGCCTGCTGCGGCCGGCGGTGAAGTCGGCCTTCACGCCCCGCTTGCCGGCACCGGGTACCCGCATCGACGCCGTCGTCGACGACGCGCAGACGCTCGAAGCGCTGCCCGCGCCCGCCTACCTGCGCCAGCTCGAGGGCGCCAAGCTGCTCGCCAAGGACAACCCGGCCGCCGTAGCCGGCATCGTCCGCGGCTGGGTCGGCGGCCAGGCGGCCTGAGCGCCGCCGCCGCACCTATACATCACCGGAGATTTCCCCTTGGACGAAGCAGGCCTCGAAGACTCGGCGATCCTTCTCATGTCGCTCGGCGAGGAAGAGGCGGCCAACGTGTTTCGCCACCTCTCGCCGCGCGAGGTGCAAAGCCTCGGCGAGACGATCGCGCGCATGACGAGCGTCTCGAAGGATCGCCTCGACGGCGTGCTCGCGAAGTTCAGCCACATCGCCGGAGCGCAGAGCTCGCTCGTCGCCGACACCGGTGGCTACGTGCGCAACGTGCTGAAGAAGGCGCTCGACGAGGACAAGGCCAACCTGCTGATCGACCGCATCCTGCAGAACGGCGACATCTCCGGCATCGAAGGCCTGAAGTGGATGGACGCGGGCTCGATCGGCGAGATGCTGCGCCACGAGCATCCGCAGATCGTCGCCGCCGTGCTCGTGCACCTCGACTCCGACCAGGCCGCGGCGGTGCTCAAGACCTTCGCCGAGCGCCAGCGCAACGAGGTGCTGGTGCGCATCGCCACGCTCGACGGCATCCAGCCCTCGGCGCTGAAGGACCTCAACGAGGTGATGAGCCGCATGCTCGCCGGCGGTGAGCAGGCGAGGAAGGCGCCGCTCGGTGGCGTGAAGACGGCGGCCGAGATGATCAACCTGATGGGCACGAGCATCGAGACCGCCGCGCTCGACTACATCCGCGAGGCCGACAACGACCTGGCCCAGTCCATCATGGACAACCTGTTCACCTTCGACGACCTCGACCGGGTCGACGACAAGGGCCTGCAGGCGCTGCTCAAGGAAGTGCAGAGCGAGTCGCTGGTCATTGCGCTCAAGGGCGCCAAGCCGGAGATGCGCGAACGGATCTTCAAGAACATGTCGACACGCGCCGCCGAAACGCTGCGCGAAGAGCTCGACTCGCGCGGCCCGGTGCGCGTCGCCGAGGTCGAGGCCGAGCAGAAGGAATTGCTCAAGGTCGTGCGCAGGCTCGCCGAAGAAGGCCAGCTCGTGCTCGGCGGCGGCGGCGGCGACGACTTCGTCTGACTGCGATGACCGCTTCCAAGCCGAGGAACGTGCCGCCGCCGGCCGAAGGTGGGCGCGTCAATCCCTATGCCCGCTTCATCCCTCGCGAAGAGCTCAGCTCGTTCGCGGCCTGGGCGCTCGGCGACATCTCCGGCGTGCCCGGCGCGGCGAACTCGCCGCAGCGGCCGCGCGAGCCCGAGCCGGCGCCCGTCGATCCGGCCGAGCTCGTCGCGCAGCAGTTGCGCGCCGCACGGCAGTCGGGCTACCAGGACGGCTACCGCGACGGCCTGGTCGCGCTCGAAGGATTCAAGCAGAGCTTCGCGGCGCAGACGACGACGCAGGTCGGCACGCTGGTCGCCTCGATCGGCGCCGAGCTCGACGCCCTGCAGCAGGAGATGGCGAAAAGCCTCGCCGCGACCGCCACGCACCTGGCGCGCCGCATCGTGCGGAGTGAGCTGACGACGCGCCCGGGGTGCGTCGCCCAGGTCGCCGAGCAGGCGATCGACGCCTTGCTGCAAAGCGCCCGGCACATCGTCATCCGCCTCCACCCCGACGACCATGCGCTGGTCGCCGGCGCGGCCGCCGAAACGATCGCGGCACGCGGCGCGCGCCTCGTCGCCGACTCGTCGATCACGCGCGGCGGCTGCAAGCTCGAGTCCGACATCGGCGGCGTCGACGCGACCATCGATGAGCGCTGGCGTCGTGCCGCCGCGGCCCTCGGTTGCGACGACGGCTGGAATGGGGGCGCCGCGCCGAACCCGACTGTCATCCTGAGCGAAGCGAAGGATCCCGACCTTGGCTGAAGCAGAGATCCGTCGCCCCGCTCAGGATGACAAGTTCCCTCGCTCCGCTCAGGATGGCGGAAAGCGCGCGACCCAACGTTGGACCCGCTATCTCGCCGACCTGGAAAGCTTCGCCGCCGACGCCGTACCCTTCGAGACCTACGGCCGGCTGGTCCGCGTCACCGGCCTAGTGCTCGAAGCCGCGGGCATCCGCGTGCCGGTCGGCTCGGTCTGCGAAGTGCGCATGGACGGCCAGGCGCCGGTCGTCGCCGAGGTGGTCGGCTTCTCGGGCGACCGTGCCTATCTGATGCCGACCGGCGACGTGCACGGCCTGGCCAGCGGCGCGCGCGTGGTGCCGCGGCCCACGCCCGTCGTGCCGATGCGCCTCGGCGCCGCGCGCCACCCGTGGCGGCGCACCGTCGACCGGACGCTCCACCTGCCGGTCGGCGACGGCCTGCTCGGCCGCGTCGTCGATTCGCAGGGCCAGCCGATGGACAGGAAGGGCCCGCTCGCCAACGTGCACGACGAGCCGCTGACGCGCCGCCCGATCAACGCCATGGACCGCGACCCGGTGCGTAAGCCCCTGGACACCGGCATCCGCGCCATCAACGCCATGCTCACCGTCGGCCGCGGCCAGCGCATCGGTCTCTTCGCCGGCACCGGCGTCGGCAAAAGCGTGCTGCTCGGCATGATGGCGCGCTACACGGCGGCCGACGTCATCGTCGTCGGCCTGATCGGCGAGCGCGGTCGCGAGGTCAAGGAATTCATCGAAGACATCCTGGGCGAAGAAGGCATCCGCCGTGCCGTCGTCGTCGCCGCGCCGGCCGATGCGCCGCCGCTGGTGCGCATGCAGGGCGCCAACTACGCGACCGTCATCGCCGAGCACTTCCGCGACCGTGGCAAGAACGTGTTGCTGCTGATGGACTCGCTGACCCGCTACGCGATGGCGCAGCGCGAGATCGCGCTGGCGATCGGCGAGCCGCCCGCCACGAAGGGCTATCCGCCGAGCTGCTTCGCCAAGCTGCCGCAACTGTGCGAGCGCAGCGGCAACGGCGTCGCCGGCGGCGGCTCGATCACCGCCTTCTACACCGTGCTGTCCGAGGGCGACGACCCGAACGACCCGATCGCCGACGCGGCGCGCGGCATCCTCGACGGCCACATCGTACTTTCGCGGGAGCTGGCCGAGGCCGGCCACTATCCGGCGATCGACATCGAGCGCTCGGTCTCGCGCGTCATGACTAACGTCGCGACCACCGACCATCTCGAATCGGCGCGGCGCTTCCGCCAGTTGCACGCACGTCATCAGAAGGCGCGCGACCTGATCCAGCTCGGCGCCTATGCGCCCGGCCATGACGCCGACCTCGACCTCGCGGTGCGCCTGCACGAGCCGATGGACCGCTTGCTGCAGCAAAACATGCACGAGCCGGCGCGCCTCGACGACAGCCTGGCAATACTGCACGCGGTGCTCGCGGTCTGACCTCTTTCCTTTCGACTCTTCCAAGAACGACGACCATGAACGACGATCTCCAGAGCCTGCGCATGCTGCTGGCCCAGGCCGAAGCGCAACGCGACGAAGCGCTCGCCGAACAGATAAAGCTCGACGCGGCGCGACGCGCATCGGCGGTGCAGGCCGAGCAGCTCGTCGCCTATCGGCGCGAGTACGAGCAGCGCTGGAGCGCCGAGTTCTGCCGCGAAGGCAAGATCGAGCTGGTGCGCTGCTATCAGGGCTTCATCGTGCGGCTGACGCAGGCGGTCGAGCAGCAGGAGCGCATCGCCGTCAACGCCGCCGCGCAGGCCGAGCGTGCCGCCGCCATCGTGCGCGGCCACGACGTGCGCGCCACGGCGCTGAAGAAGCTGGTCGAGCGTCGCGTGCACGAAGGTCGACGCGTCGCCGCCGGCCTGGAGCAGAAGCAGAACGACGAGCACGCGGCACGCGCCGCCTGGGTCCGCTTCGCCGACGCCAACGCGCACGGCGCGCACTGAGCGGAACACCATGATCGGCACCGCGACGCGCTCGCCACCCGTACTCGCCGCGGCACCCGCGCCGACGCCGACGCTGGCCGACAAGGAGGCGCAGGCCGGCACGGCGGCGCATCCCTTCGCCGAGATGCTGCGTCAGAACCGGCTCGCCGACGCGTCTGCCGCGAATGCGCCGGCCAAGGCATCGGCGACGCCCGACGAGAAAAGCCGGCCGGAAGCCGCGAGCACCGACCACGGCACCGAGGCAACGACGCCGAACCCTTCGCTCTCGCGGCGCGACGCGGCCCAGCACAAGGCGCGACTCGCTGGCGCCTCGCACGCGCCGGCCCAACCGACGGCGCCGGCAGCGCGCCCGACCGCCGCGACCGAGAAAACAGCGGCGGCCAAGGAACAAGACATCGCCTCGACGACCTCTTCGGCCGATGCGACCGCATCGACAAACCCGGCCACCGCAGTGCGCGCCGATGCTGCGATCGGCGAGCGGCCGTCGGGTGTCGCACTGAGCGCCGGCGCGAACGCCGCGAACCCGAGCGCGCGTGGCCTCGGCAGCGACGGCGATGCGCAGCCCGCCGGCTCGATCGCACCTGGTGACGCGGCCTCAGGCAACGCCGCCCTGGGTGGCACGGAATCACGGCGCGACGCGTTGGCCGCGATCACCGACACGGCCAACCGCGCCGGAACCAAGTCCACCGAAGGCGCGACGCACGATGGCGCCGGCCCATCTTTCGCCGAAGCATTGGCCGAATCGAAAACGGCGCTGCATGCGACTGCGTCGCCGGTCGAAAATCGCAGCCACGCCGGCGCTGCGGCGACCTCGGCGCTGGCCGAGCCCATGCGCAACCTCGCTTCCGCTGCGCCGGCCGCAGTGACGACGGAGACCGTGCCGGTGCCCGTCGACTCACCCGACTTCGCTGCCGCTTTCGGCATGCAGGTCGGCACGCTCGCGCGCGACGGCATCCAGCGCGCCGAGCTGCATCTCAACCCGTCCGACATGGGCCCGGTGTCGATCCAGATCACGCTCGACGGCACGCAGGCGCGCGTCGACTTCGGCGCCGACGTCGCGGCGACGCGGCAGGCGATCGAGGCCGGCCTGCCCGAGCTGGCGAGCGCACTGCGCGACGCCGGCTTCACGCTCGCCGGCGGCGGCGTGACACAGCATTCGGGCTCGAACGGCGGCCAGGCAGATGACGCGGGCTCAGGCCGCGGCGGCTCGCCCCGCGGCGCACCCGAGGTGATCGCCCGGCTCGACGCGGCCGCACAGCGCGCGACCCGGCGCGGCGCCGTCGGCGGCGTCGACCTCTACGTCTGAACCCGGCGCACGCGCCTTCAGCGCGCCGTCTCGGCGAGCCGCGCCACGAGCGGCCGCAACACCTCGACGCTGGCGTCTGAGACGGCACGCCACTCCATCTCGCCGCCCGTTTGCTGGACGACGTTGAAGCCGCGCACCGAGCGCGTGCCCGCGGGCAGAGCGCTGCCCGAGACCGGCACGACGAAGACGTCGATCCAGTGCGCGCGATAGCGGTAGACGAGGGTGGCCACGTGCCGTCGCTCGATCGACTCGATGCGCGCGCCCGCCAGCTCGATGCCCGGCAGCGGTGTCTCGATCACCGGCGCCGCGTAGTCGAGCCGGGCCGAGAGCCAGGGCTTGACCGTGTGCTGGTCCGACGACGCGACGGCGATGCGCTGGTCGGCGAGGCCGGCGCGCACGTGCGCATCGACGAGCTGGCGCGCCAGGTCGCCGTCGGCCTGGCGCTCGAGCCAGGCGGCGCCGGCCAGCCAGCCGACACTGACCGTCGCCGCGCCGGCCAGTGCGCCGGCTGCGAAGCTGCGCCGGCTCGTCCCCTGAAGCGAAAGCGCCGGCCACAGTGAACCCGGCCTTCGCCTCGACGCGGCTGCGTCGGCGTCAGCCACCTGGCGCTCGACCTCGCGTCGCAGGTCCGCCGGCGCGCGGTGATAGGGGGCGACGGCGACCAGGCGCGAGCGCAGATCGAGCAGCGAGGCGCGCTCCGTGGCGCAGGCGGGGCATTCGGCGAGGTGCGCATCGAGGGCGCGCGCGCGCACCGGGTCGAGCTCGGCGTCGAGCTGCGCTGCGATCAGGCCTTCGACGTCGCTGCAGTTCATGGCTCGGCTCCGGCGCGGGCGGGCGCCACCGCTTCGAGCAGCGGCGAGCGCCGCAGCAGCCGGCGCGCCCGCGCCAGCCGCGACATCACGGTGCCGATCGGAATCGCCGCGACGCCCGCGATCTCGAGATACGACAGCCCCTCGAGCTCGCGCAGGACGATGACCTCGCGATAGGCGAGCGGCAGCGCGGCCAGCGCGGCGGCGAGCGCATTCGCCTCGTCGTTGCGGATCGCGCCGAGCAGCGGGTCGGCGGCCGCGTCGCCCGGCACGACGCCGGCGTCGAGCTCGGGGCCGGGCCGCGGGTTGCGGTGCATCCAGTCGTAGCAGGCATGGCGCACGATGGTCAGGAACCACGGCCGGGCTTCGTCGCCGCGCAGCCGGTCGATCGAGCGCAGGGCGCGCAGACAGGCCTCCTGCGTCGCATCGTGGGCGTCGTGACCGTCGCGCAGCAGCCAGCGCGCCAGGTTGTAGCCGGCATCGAGATGCGGCAACACCAACGATTCGAAACGCCCCGGCCCGGACATCAGTGGCCCTCCTTGCTCGTCTTACCGACAATAGACGCAGATTATTCCCGCGGGAATAAAGATGCCGGTCGTCCGGTAAGCCAGGGATCCACTTCAGGAGAACCACCTTGATCCGACCGCTTCCCATCCGTTCACGCTGCCGCGGCGCCCTGCTGGCGCTGGCCGGATCCTTGCTCGCGCTGGCGGCGACCGCCGCGCCGAAGGCCTGGGTCGGCAACTTCAAGGATGACACGGTGAGCGTCATCGACACCGGCAGCGGCAGCGTCGTCGCCACCGTGCCGGTCGCCAAGGGCCCGCACGGCATGGCCGTGGCGGCGAGCGGCTCGCCGCTCTATGTCAGCTCCGACGGCGCCTCTGTGGTCAACGTCATCGACGCGGCCACCGACAGGGTGACGGCGACGATCGAGGTCGGCCGCTCGCCGCACGGCCTGGCGCTGACCCCCGATGGCCGCTTCCTGCTCGTCGGCGTCTATGGCGAGGACAAGGTCGTCTTCGTCGACACCGCCACCCGCGCCGTCGTCGGCATGGCCGGCGTCGCCAAGCCGCACACGATCGCGATGCGGCCCGACGGCAAGGTCGCCTACGTCGCTTCGCAGCAGCCCGGCGCCTTCGCCCTCGCCGTCATCGACATCCCGAGCCGATCGGTGGCGCGCACCGTTGCGCTCGACAAACCGCCGCGCGACCTCGAGTTCGGCTGGGACGGCAAGGCGCTCTACTTCACGCAGGCCGGCCTCGACGCGGTGCAGGTGCTCGACGTCGCCAACGACAACATCGGGGCGAGCATTCCCACCGGGGCTTCGCCGCACATCGCGATGCAGGCGCGCGGCGCCGCCTTCGGCACCGTCGTCGTGCAGGGCCCGGGCGAGCTGATGCTGTTCGACCCGGCGACGCGAAAGCCGGTACGTTCGATCGCCGTCGGCAAGCAGCCGCACTGGATGGCGCCGGCCGACGGCGGCAAGACCTTCTACGTCAGCAACGAGGGCTCGAACGACGTCACCGTCGTCGATATCGCAAAGGGCACGACGAAGACGATCGCCGTCGGCAATGCGCCGCGCAAGGTGGTCGTGCAGCCCGGCGACGGCGCCACCGGCACCAAGGTCTCGATCGCCAACTTCGCGTTCGCGCCGGCGCAGCTGGTGGTCGCCCTGAAGACCGCCGTCACCTGGAGCAACGACGACGGCGCGCCGCACGGCATCGCCTTCGCCGACGGCAAGGGCTCCAACAACCTGCTCCTGCCCGGCGCCACGCACTCGCGCAGCTTCGACGCGCCGGGCACCTACGACTACGTCTGCTCGGTCCATCCCTACATGAGCGGGCGCGTCGTCGTACGCTGACGAACCCGCGGTTCGCGGGCCCCGGCGGTACGGTCTGCGCGGCAAAAGCAGGCCTTATCGCCGCTTCGAAAGCCGGCCCGCTTTCGATAATTTCCTTCAAGAACCCGCCCGGCTGCCGATCTCGGCCGCGGGCAGTGTTTGCCGAGGAGAAACATCGATGTCCGCCGTGATTGCCGACCCCGCCGCTGTCAGTGGCGCTGTTCCCTTCAAGCGCGGCAAGAAGAAGCTTCTCATCCTGGTTGCCGGCGTCCTCGCCGTGCTGCTGGCGGGCGGCGGCGGCACCGTCTGGATCATGAAGAAGCGCGCCCACGCCGCCCTGGAAGCGACCGCCGGCGAAGACGGCGCGACCGCGGCCGAAGCCGCCCACGCCGCGGCCAGGCCGGATGCGCGCACGCCGCCGACCTACCTGCCGCTCGACCCTTTCGTCATCAACCTCGCCGACAAGGAATCCGATCGCTACGCGCAGATCGGCATCACGCTCGAGGTCGAAAGCCCCATGTTCGCGGACCAGATGAAGGGCTACATGCCGGCGGTGCGCAACGCCATCCTGATGATCATCGCGCACAAGACCTCGAAGGAGCTGCTCGGCCGGGCCGGCAAGGAAGAGCTGGCCGACGAGATCATGCGCGAGTCGGTGCGGCCGATGGGCATCGAGATCGCCGTGCCGGAGCCGGTGACGGTGGCGCCGGTGGCCCCGCTCGTGGCGGCCAGCGGCGCCCAGGACGAGGCCGCGCCCATCGAGATCAAGAAGGTGGTCGTCAAGCGGCCCGGCGAGACCGTACGTAACCCCGTCCAGCACGTTCACTTCTCGAGCTTCATCATTCAATGAACGAGCAGATCCTCACGCAAGACGAAGTCGACGCGCTGCTGCAGGGCATCTCGGGCGAAAGCGATTCGCTCGAGCCGGAGACGCCGGCGTCGAGCGGCGTGCGCAGCTTCGACCTCGCCAACCAGGACCGTATGGTCCGCGAGCGCATGCCGACGCTCGAGATCGTCAACGAGCGCTTCGCCAAGAACATCCGCGCCGGCCTGTTCGCCTTCATCAGGAAGAGCCCCGAGGTCTCGATCGGCTCGGTGCGCGTGCACAAGTACAGCGCCTTCCTGCGCGAGATCGCGGTGCCGACCAACTTCAACATCGTCAGCGTCAAGCCGCTGCGCGGGCTCGGCCTGATCGTCTGCGACCCGGCGCTCGTCTTCGCCGTCATCGACGCTCTCTTCGGCGGCGCCGGCAAGTACCCGACGCGCATCGAAGGCCGCGACTTCTCGGCCACCGAGCAGAAGATCATCCGCCGCCTCGTCGACGTCGTCATGGGCGAGTGGGCCAAGGCCTGGGCCGGCATCTATCCGCTCGAGCTCGGCTACCAGCGCTCCGAGATGCAGCCGCAGTTCGCCAACATCGCCACCCCCGGCGAGATGGTCGTCTCGAGCTCGTTCACGCTCGAGATCGGCGAGACCAGCGGCACCATCCACTTCTGCATTCCCTACGCGACCTTCGAGCCGATCCGCGACGTTCTCTACTCGACCATGCAGGGCGACGCCAACGCGCCCGACCGGCGCTGGATCAACCTGATGACGCAGCAGATCCAGTCGGCCGAAGTCGAGCTGGTCGCCGAACTCGCGCACGCGCCGGCCACCGTCGAGCAGCTGCTGGCGCTGAAGTCGGGCGATTTCATCGAGCTCGATCTGAAGCAGGCGATCCAGGCCAAGGTCGCCGGCGTGCCGG
>JANXWR010000295.1 GCA_025351025.1 Burkholderiales bacterium
TCGACGAGCTGACCGAGCTGGTGGAAGAAGCCGTGCTCTCGGAGTTCGAGAAGATCGCCGAGCGTGGCGGCGTGCTGGGCGCGATGGAGACCGGCTACCAGCGCGGCAAGATCCAGGAGGAGTCGATGCACTACGAGATGCTCAAGCACTCCGGCGAGTACGCAATAGTCGGCGTCAACACCTTCCGCAATCCGCACGGCGACCCGGTCGCCGACACGCTCGAGCTGGCGCGCTCCACCGAGTCGGAAAAGCAGAGCCAGCTCGCGCGACTTGCCGATTTCCATGCCCGCCACGCCGACGAATCGCCGGCGATGCTGCGCCGGCTCAAGGACGCCGCGATCGCCAACGCCAACGTGTTCGAGGTTCTGATGAAAGCAGTGCGCTGCTGCTCGCTCGGGCAGATCACTAACGCGCTGTTCGAAGTCGGTGGTCAGTACCGACGCAGCATGTAGTCCTTGTTCAATCCCAAGCATTGGAGACGAGTGTGTTCAAACAAGAGAAAGTCATCATCAGCTGTGCCGTGACGGGCGCCATCCACACGCCGTCGATGTCGCCCTATTTGCCGATCACGGCCGAGGAGATCGCGGATGCCTCCGTGGCTGCTGCCGAAGCCGGCGCGGCGATCATTCATCTGCACGCCCGCGACCCGGTGACCGGCAAGCCGGACCAGCGGCCCGAGGCCTTCGTGCCCTTCCTCAAGGCGATCAAGCAGCGCTGCGACGCGGTCGTCAACCTGACCACCGGCGGCTCGCCCTACATGACCGTGCACGAGCGCATGCAGCCGGCCAAGGTGCTCAAGCCCGAAGTCGCGTCGATGAACATGGGGACGATGAACTTCGGCCTGTTCCCGATGCTGCAGCGCTTCAAGGAGTTCAAGTTCGACTGGGAGCGCCCCTATCTTGAGGGCAGCAAGGACCTGATCTTTCGCAACACCTACGGCGACCTCGAGACGGTGCTGACGGAGTTATCGGCCAACGAGACCCGCTACGAGTTCGAGTGCTACGACACCTCCCATCTTTACAACCTGGCCCACTTCGTCGAGCGCGGCCTGGTCAAGGCGCCCTTCTTCGTGCAGACGGTGTTCGGCATCCTCGGCGGCATCGGCAGCCACCCCGACGACGTCATGCACATGAAGCGCACCGCCGATCGCCTGTTCGGCGACGACTACCGCTGGTCGGTGCTCGGCGCCGGGCGCAGCCAGATGCCGATCGCGGCGATGGCCGCGGCGATGGGCGGCAACGTGCGGGTTGGCCTCGAGGACAGCCTGTGGATCGGCCGCGGCAAGCTCGCACAGTCGAACGCAGAGCAGGTGCGCCAGGTTCGCGGCATCCTCGAAGGGCTGGGGCTCGAAGTCGCCACGCCCGCCGAGGCTCGCAAGATTCTCCAGCTGAAGGGGGTAGCGAAGGTCGCGTTCTGACGAGTCCGCCTCGCAAGCCGAGGTCGAAACCCGGTCATCAAGCGTCGCGCGGGGCCATCAGGCACTCCTGGGTCGCGCTTGCCACGAGATGGCCGGCGCGGTCGTGCACGCGGGCGATCGACAAGCCCCGCCCTGCTCCCGCCGCCGGGCTGGTCGAATCGAAGTGCAGCCACTCGTCGGCGCGCAGCGGCCGATGCAGCCAGATCGCATGGTTCAGACTGGCGACGTAGAGGCGCCGGCCGTTCGCCAGCAGCGACTCGACGTGGCCGCCGAGCGCCGGGTAGTTGAGCCACCAGTCGGACAGGTAGGCGAAGGCGGGGGCGTGCAGGTGCGGATCGTCGCCGAGACGGTGCTTCAGACGAACCCAGAAGCGAAGCCGCGGCTCGCGCGGGTCGAGGCGCAGCCCGGCAGGTGGCGCGGCGAATCGGAAGTCGATCGCCTCCTTGGTCCAGAAGCGGTAGCCGCAGGCGCGCTCGAGCTCGTCGCCCCAGGCCGCCGGCAGCTCGGTGAGCCGCGGCAATCGCTCGGGGTCTTCGGTGGCGAAGCGACTCGCGGGGGCGACCTCGTGCGTCGGTGCGTCCCTGGGCAGGGCGAACGAGACCTGCGCGTCGAGTACGACGCGCGTCCCCTCCTGCATGCCGCGCACGTGGCGCGACGAGAAGGCCTTGCCGTCCTGCAGCAGCGTGACCTCGAAGTCGATCGGTCGTTCGTGCAGGGTTCCCTGCAGAAACAGGAACTGCATCGCCGTGAAGGCCCGATCGCCAGTCACCGTGCGCGCTGCGGCGAGCAGCGCCTGGCCGAGGATCTGGCCGCCGTAGGCGCGATCTTGCGCATTGGCGTCGCCGCAGCGATTGCGAAAGTGCCGGTCGCCGGTTGCATCGAGCGCGAGCAGCTCGGCGATGTCGCGGCCGTCCCATGCCGGCAGAAGCTCGTCGCTCATCGATCGTGGCCTCGCAGCGCCGCGAGATGACCCGTCTCGTTGACGCTGACGATGCCGATCGTCCCGACCGAGCGGACGCGGAGTCGCGTGATCGAGCCGTAGGCCGGCGGAAAGTGGACGATGCGCTCGAGGCCGAGCGCGTGCGAGAGCACGACGTTGATCGGCAGTCCGTGGCAGAAGACGGCGACATGCGCATCGCGCGGCCCGGCCGCGACGAGCACCGCGAGCGCGCCCAGCACGGCACCCTGAAACGACACCGTGTCGCCGCCCATGTAGCGAACCGGGTCGGCGAGGAAGCGCTGCCACTCCTTCGCGCCCTGTGCCTTAAGCGTCTCCACCGAGCGGTAGCGGGCGAGATGGCGATCGGCCTCAGCCCAGCCGTCGACGACCTCGGCCGCGAGGCCGAGTCGGGCGGCCAGCGGCTCGGCGGTCTGGCGCGCACGCAGCAGCGGGCTGGTGACGATGCGGTCGATGCCCTCGCCGGCCAGCAAATCGGCGACAGCCTCGGCCTGGCGGCGGCCGTCGTCGGCGAGCGGCGGGTCGTGCGGTCGCTCGGCATGACCCTCGTCCGGTCTGCCATGACGGACGAGCACGATCTTCATCGTCGGCGCCTTATCGCGATGGCCCGCCGGTGCATCAGGTCCGCGTCGGCTTGGCGCGATGAAAGCCGTCGAACGGCGGCGGGCTGCGGTCGTGCGGCTTCAGCTCGAAGGTGGCGCGCGCGTTCGGGCTGCCGCCGTCGATGCGCAGGCAGGTGCCGGTGATGTACGAGGCCGCCGGCGAGAGCAGGAAGACGATGCCCGCCGAGATCTCGGCCTCGTTGCCGAAGCGCTGCATCGGCACCTTGGCCGCGACCTTCTTCACTTCGGCCCAGTTCTCGGGCGTGTAGACATCGAAACCGCTCGAGGCGATGCCGCCCGGCGCCAGGGCATTGACGCGAACCCCGGACGAGGCCCATTCGCAGGCCGCGCTTTCGGTCAGCGTGAGCATGCCGCCGCGCGCCACCGCCGAGTGGCCGAACATCGGCCAGCCGTTCGAGATGTCGGCGGTGATGTTGACGATCGCGCCGCCGTTCGCCTGCATCCAGCGGTTGAAGACCTCGCGCATGAAGATGAAGCCGCCGGTGAGGTTGTTCTTCACCACCGCCTCGAAGCCCTTGGTCGAGATCGTCTCCAGGCCGGCGCGGTACTGTCCACCGGCGTTGTTGACGAGGCCGTCGATGCGGCCGGTGCTGTCGAGCACGCGCGTGATCGTCGCGATCACGCCCTCTTCGTCGCGGATGTCGCAGGCGTGGATGCTGACGACGCCGCCGTCTTCCTCGATCTCGCCGCGCACCTGCTCGAGCTTTTCGATCTTGCGGCCGACGATGGCGACATGGGCGCCGAGCGAGGCCAGCTCGTGCGCCGTGCAGCGGCCGATGCCGCTGCCGCCGCCGGTGACGATGACGGTCTTGTCGGCGAACAGGCCGGGCCGGAATTCGGATTGATAGGGCATCGCGTCCTCGTCTAGTGTCGAACCGTATGGCACACGCCCGCCTCTTGCAGCGCGTCGATCTCGGCCTCGTCGAAGCCGCACTCTGCGAGCAGCTCGCGGCTGTGTTCGCCCGCCGCCGGTGCGCGCCTGCGCAACGTCGCCGGCGTTTGCGAAAAGCGCGGCGCCGGCGTCGGATGCAGCACGCCGTCGAAGCGTGTGAAGCTGCCGCGTGCCTGCATCTGCGGATGCGACGGCGCCTCGTCGATCGAGAGCACCGGCGCGATGCAGGCTTCGCGGCCGGCGGCGGCCTCGACCCATTCGTCGCGGCTGCGCGTCGCGAAGACGGCGGCGAATCGCGCACGCAAGGCCGGCCAGGCGCTGCGATCGTCCTGCGCCGGCAGCGCGACGGCATCGAGGCCGAGCAGCTTCAACAAGGCGGCATAGAACTGCGGCTCCATCGCGCCGACCGCGAGCCAGCGGCCGTCGCGGGTCGCGTAGGTGCCGTAGTAAGGCGCACCGCCGTCGACGACGTTCTCGACCCGACCCTCGGTCCACAGGCCGCGCTGCCGATAGGCCTGGAACGCCGACATCAGGTTGGCGACGCCGTCGACCATCGCCGCGTCGACGATCTGGCCGCACCCGGTTCGCTGCGCCGAGAGCATTGCGGCGAGCACGCCGACCGCGAGGTACATCGCGCCGCCACCGAGGTCGGCGACGAGGTTGAGCGGTGGCACCGGACGCTCCGCCGTGCCGATGCTGTGCAGAGCGCCGGTGATGGCCAGGTAGTCGATGTCGTGGCCGGCCTCGCGGGCCAGCGGGCCGTCCTGGCCCCAACCGGTCATGCGGCCGTAGACCAGGCGCGGATTCGCGGCCAGGCACACCGCCGGACCGAGGCCAAGACGCTCGGCGACACCGGGGCGAAAGCCCTCGGTCAGCGCATCGGCCCGCGCGAGCAAGCGCAGCACCGTCGCCACGGCTTCGGGTCGCTTCAGGTCGAGCGCGAGCGAGCGCTTGTTGCGGTTGTAGAAGTCGAAGCGCGCCGGCGGGTCGGCGACCACCCCGGGTGCCGGAATGCGGTCGACGCGGATCACGTCGGCGCCGAGGTCGGCTAGCAGGGCGCCGGCGAACGGCGCCGGTCCGATCGCCGCGAGCTCGATGATGCGCAGGCCGGCCAGCGGTCCGCTCATGCGGCTTCTCCTTCGAGGCGATGACCCTTGCGCCACACTTCGAGGTCGTGACCGGTCGCGGCTACGCGACGCAGCCACGACGATGGCTCGAAGCGCGCGCCCGACGTCGACGCGAGCGCGTCGCAGGCATCGACGAAGCGGGCCAGCCCTTGGGTCTCGACGCTGCACAGGACGCCGCCACTCGACGCCGGCTGTCCGAGCCCGAGCAGCGAGCCGGTGTCCGCGTCGTCGGCGCTCGCCAGCACGCCTTCTTCGAGGCAACGCAGTGCCTCGAGCGTTTCGGAGGCGCGCAGTCGCGCCGCGATCGTCGCGGCCGCCGGCTGTGTGGCAACACGTGCGAACAACGCATCGAGCCCGGGCCAGAGTCGCTTCGGCGCATTGGCGCAATGGTCGTAGAAGCCACCACCCTGACGTCGTCCGCCGCGGCCGAGCGCGACCATGCGCTCGAGGACAGGGCGAGCAAGCGGCCGGCAGAAGCTATCGTCGAGGCCGTCGGCGCGGGCCTGGTCCGCCTGCTGCAGATTGAGTCCGAGCGAGACCTCGTCGAGCACGGCGAGCGGGCCCACGGCGCGGCCGTTGGCGAGCGCCGCCGCCTCGATCGCCGCCGCGTCCACGCCTTCGCCGAGCAAGGCCAATGCCTCGTCGAGGTAGGCCGCGAACACGCGCGTCGTGAAGAAGCCGGGACCGTCGCGAACGACGATCGACTTCTGACCCAGGGCCGCGACGAAAACGAGCGCGGCGTCGACCGTGGTTTGCGAAGTCATCGTGCCGCGCACGACCTCGACCAGCTTCATGCGCTCGACCGGCGAGAAGAAATGCAGGCCGAGGAATCGCTCGGGCCGGCGCAGCGCGCGTGCCAGGCCGCCGATCGGCAGGCCCGACGTGTTGGTCGCGAGCCGGGCATCGGAGGACAGCACCGCCTCGACCTTACGCAGCAGCGTCTCCTTGAGCGCGCGATCCTCGGGCACGCTCTCGATGGCGAGCTCGCAGTCGGCCAGGTCGGCGTCGTTGTCGGTCGGTTGCACCAACGCTGCGATCGCGGCCGCCGCGTCGGCGCCGAGCCGACCGCGACTCACCTGCCGCTCGAGTTGCGCGACCAGGCGCGCGTGGCCGGCGGACGCCGATGCGCGGTCGCGGCCGATGAGCATCACCTGGAACCCGGCGGCGGCAGCGACCTGGGCGATGCCGAGCCCCATCAGGCCGGGGCCGACGACAGCGATGCGGCGAAGTGCGGTGCTCATCGATGAAAGCGCACCGCTTCGCCGAGGTCGGCGCGGCCGACCCGCGCCGCGTTCGCCGCCACGGTCGTGTCCTCGTAGCCGAACGAGATGCCGAACAGCAGCCGGTACTCGGCGGCAATGCCGAGATGCCGTCGCACGGTGTCTGGATACAGGCCGAGCGCGCCCTGCGCGCACGAGGCAATGCCGCGCGAGGTGAAGAGCAGCATCAGCGTCTGCGCGTACATGCCGAGGTCCGTCGCCTCGCGCGTGTCGAAGGGCTGGTGCATGAAGATGAAGACGACGTGCGGCGCGTCGAAGAAGGCTTGGTTGCGGACGTAGGCGGCATGACGGCCGACCAGGTCGCTGCGCTCGACGCCCATCGCGCCGTAGAGCTTCGCCGCCGCGTCGACCTGGCGCGCCCGGTAGACGCCGGGATAGCGACCGTCAGCGGGCCAGTCGGGCAGCGGAGGTACGTGGTCGCGGCCGGCCTGCACCAGCTCGTCGCGCAAGCGGTGCAGCGCCTCGCCCGAGACGACGTGAGGCACCCAGGGCTGCACATTGCAGTTGGAAGGCGCGCGCTGCGCCAACTCGAAGATCTCTTCCAGCAATTCGGCCGACACCTCGCGGTCGAGGAAGCCGCGCACGGAGCGACGCTCCCGGATCGCCGCGTCGAGCGACATCGCGGGGTTCGGCGTGCGCGCCGTCATCGCTCGTCCTCGATCAGTCGCGCGCCGCGCTGCGCGTAGGCCAGGGCGAGCTTTCTGCCGATGCGCGCAGCGTCGGGCAGGAAGGCATTGCCGCCCTCCCCGCGCACGGCGACGCCGGCGCTGCCGACGGCGCCGCGAAACATCGCGAAGACCTGGTGGAAGGTCGTCATGCGCTCGCGCGAGCCGGCGGCGACGTAGTAGCGCTCGAGGTAGTCGGCCTCGCTCGGGATGCCGAGCGCTTTGAGCGGCAGGCCGAGCAGGCCGCCGTTCTCGTCGGGCGCCATGCGCCAGGCCTGGCTGTTGAAGGCGACGTCGACGAGCGGATGGCCGAGCGTCGACAGCTCCCAGTCGAGGACGCCGACGACGCGCGGCTCGCTCGGGTGAAAGACGATGTTGCCGATGCGGAAGTCGCCGTGGCAGAGGGCCAGCGTCTCGCTTTCGGGCACGCGCTCGGCGAGCCAGGCGACGATGCGGTGGAGGTCGGGGTTGTCGTCGGCGCCGTGGCGGAACTGCTGCCACTGTGTCGACCAGCGCGAGAGCTGGCGGAGAAAGTAGTTGCCCGGCCGGCCGTAGTCGGCCAGGCCGAGCACGGCCGGGTCGAGGCGATGGATCGCGGCCATCGTCGCGGCCATCGAATCGAAAAGCTGGCGCCGCTCGTCGCGATCGAGCCCCGGCGTTGCGTACTCGTGGAAGACGCGGCCGTGCACGCGCTCCATCAGATAGAACGGCGTGCCCAGCACCTCGCGGTCGGCGCACCAGTGCAACGGCCGCGGCACCGGCACCGCGCTGCCGTGCAGGGCGTTGAGGACACGGTACTCGCGGTCGATGGCGTGCGCCGAAGGCATCAGTACCGCGCCCGGCTGCTTGCGCAGCACCGCTTCCCAGTCGCCACGACGCAGGAAATAGGTCGGGTTCGACATGCCGCCTTCGGTGCGTGCAACCTCGACCGGATGTGACCCACCGAGCAGCGCATCGAGATAGCCTGCCAGGCGCGCGACCTCGAAGTCGACGCCACGCTCCGGCCCGGCCGTCGCGACCTGTCGATTCATACGGTCGCGCGCTTGCCGGAAAAGCCGAACAAGTACTGGGCGACGCGCCGCATCTGCACTTCTTCCGAGCCCTCGGTGATGCGATAACGTCGATGGTGGCGGTAGATGTGCTCGAACGGCAGCGCCCGGCTGTAGCCGATGCCCCCGTGCACCTGCATCGCCCGGTCGGCGGCGTCGCAGGCGAGGCGGTTCGCGCGGAAGTTGCAGATCGAAACCATGTCGCTGATCTCGAGCGCGTCCTGGCGGTCCATCTGCCACGCGGTCTTGAAAATGAAGTTGCGGACCATCTCGCATTCGGCATAGAGCTCGACCAGCGGAAACTGGATCGCCTGCTTCTTCGAGAGCGGCTCGCCGAAGGCGATGCGCGAGCGCGCGTACTTCGCCGCCTGGGCAATGCAGTAGCGGGCCGCACCGGCGCTCGCCGCCGCCTGCCGGATCCGGTTCTCGTGGACGAAGCGCTGCGCCACCATCAAACCCTCGCCTTCCTTGTGCAGGATCGCGCTGTCGGGCACGCGAACGCCCTTCAGCTCGACCTCGGCATGGTCGCTCGGCATGTTGAACGTCCAGTGGTTGTAAAGGATCTTGTGCCCCGGTGCGTCGGTGGGCACGATGAACGCGGTGATGCCGCGGCCGTCGCCCGGCTTGCCCGACGTGCGCGCGAAAACGAGGTTGCCGTGAGCCCGCGCAACCTGGCTGTTCCAGCGCTTCATGCCGTCGATGACCCAGCCGTCGCCGTCGCGCCGGCCGGTGGTCTCGAGCCAGGTCGCGTCGCTGCCGTGGCCGGGCTCGGTGAGGGCGAACGAGAGGTGGCGCTTGCCGCTGATCATGCCTTCGATGTAGAGCTTCTGCTCCGGCGTGCCGTAGGCGTCGAGCACGGGAATGATCGGAAAGTTGCCGACGATCGACGACTCGTCCTGCAGGTCGTTGTGCAGGCCGAGCCCCTTGCCGGCGAGGTGCTCGCGGATCGCCGCGATCATCAGGTTCGAGGCCGCTTGCCCGCCGCAAGTCTTGGGTAGGCCCAGGCGCAGGTGGCCGGCCTTGTCGGCGCGCCGCTCCATCTCCTCGATCAGCGCGCGCCACGCGGGCTGCGGCCGGCCGTCGTTCTCCCAATCGGTGCGCGCGTATTCGCGGCGATGGTCGAAGAACTGCATGTGCTCGCGCTGCAGCGGTGCGATCTCGGCTTCGATGAAGGCGTCGAGCTCGGCGAGCTTGGTGGTGATCTCTTGGGGCAACTGGAAGTCCATGGACGAGATCTCTCTTGAATGCGCAGCGAGGCGCCGACGATGCCGGTTCAGGCGAAAGTGTGTATCAGTACCGTACGCATGCGCACGATCTATGTCAAGCGGGCTTTTCCTAGAGGCCGGAGCGGCGCACGGCGAGCTTTCGCCACGTCGTCCGCCCCGCGACCGAAGAGACCGAGGGCGATCCCTGATGCGGTTCGTACGCCTGCGTACTACCGTCGACGCATCTAGAGGCCCGCTGCCAATGAGCCGGCCCCGAACGAAGGAGCGCCCGGATGAACCAGATCGATCTCGCCGGCCAGGTCGCGGTGGTGACCGGCGGCGGCAGCGGCATCGGCTATGCCAGTGCGGAGCGCTTCCTGCGCTCCGGGGCGACCGTCGAGCTGTGGGGCCGCGATCCGGCCCGGCTCGAGCCGGCCCGCACAGCCCTCGCGGCGCTCGGCCCCGTCACCGTTCAGGCCGTCGACGTCGCGCGCTGTGATGACGTCGAGGCCGGTTCGCGGCAAACCCTTGCCCGGCACGGCAAGGTCGACATCCTCTTCAATTGTGCCGGCGCCACCGAAACCGGGCCGGCGCTGACGATGCCGCTGCAGGCCTGGCACGACAGCATCGCGGTGAACCTGAACGGTGTCTTCTACTGCTGCCGGGCGTTCGGCCCCGGCATGGTCACGAACGGCTACGGCCGCATCATCAACGCCTCGTCGATGGCGGGCAAGGAAGGCAACGCCTCGCAGGCCGCCTATTCGGCGGCCAAGGCGGGCGTCATCGCGTTCACCAAGAGCCTCGCGAAGGAGCTGGCGCTGGCCGGCGCCACAGTCAACGCCATCGCGCCGACCTTGTTCGACACCCCGCTCGCCCAGGCGACGATCGCACGCGCGCCCGAGGCGATGAAGATCGCGCTGGAAAAGATCCCGATGCGGCGGATGGGCCGGCCCGATGAAGCCGCTGCGATGGTCGCCTGGCTGGCATCGGAGGAGTGCTCGTTCACGACCGGTTTCACGTTCGACCTGTCGGGCGGGCGCGCGACGTATTGACCGTGGCTGCCCCCAGCATCCCCATGAGGATCTGCATATTCGGCGCTGGCGCGATCGGTGGCTATCTCGCAACCCACCTGGCGCAGAACGACGACGTCGAAGTCAGCGTGGTCGCGCGCGGCGAGCACCTGTCGGCGATCCGCCGCAACGGCATGGTCATCCAATCACCGCACGGCGAATTGCGGGCACGCGTCGCTGCGAGCGACCACGCCGCGGACCTGGGCGTCCAGGATTTCGTCATCGTCGCGCTGAAGTCGCATCAAGTGGCGCCCGCGCTCGAGGGCATCCTGCCCCTCCTCGGCCCGCACACCGCGGTGCTGCCGCCGACGACCGGCATTCCGTACTGGTACTTCCACGGTCTCGACGGTCTCTTTCTCGACCGGCGTGTCGAACGCCTGGACCCGGGAGGCCGCCAGTGGCGCGCCCTCGCCCCGGAGCGCGTGATCGGCTGCGTCTACTGGGTCGCCGCCGAAGTCACCGCCCCCGGCGTCATCCATCACGACGGCAGCCTCTCGCGCTTCCCGATCGGCGAGCCCGACGGCTCGAGCAGCGAGCGCCTGCTGCGGCTCGCCGGCGCGTTCGCCGCGGTCGGGCTCGATGCCCCGGTCGTTGCCGACATCCGGGCCTGGATCTGGGCCAAGATGATCAGCAGCCTGTGCTGGAACCCGGTCGCCACCCTGACGCTCGCGACGCTGGCCGGAATGAACGCGCGGCCCGAGATCGTCGCCATCGTCCGCCGGATGATGGCCGAGGCCGACGCGCTGGCGCAGCGCCTCGGCGTCGCGCGGATGCCGATCTCGATCGACCAGCGCATCGAAGCGGCGCAAAAAGCCGGCAACCACAAGATGTCGATGCTTCAAGACCTCGAGCGCGGGCGCGCGTTGGAGCTCGACGTTCTGGTGGATTCGATCGAGTCGATGCGCGAGCTCGCCGAATCGCCGACGCCGACCATCGATACCCTCTACGCGCTGCTCAAGCTGCGTGCAGCGGGGAGTCCTTGAACGGCAGATCGCCAAGCGGCTCGCGCTCGACGCATCGTACACTTCCGTACCATGCACATGCATACCTCGTCCAGGAACGTCGCCGGAGTGGCGGCACCCGGTCTGCCGGAGCTTGTCTGATGATGAAAGCTGCCGTTCTCGAAGCGCGTGGCCGTGATGGCCTCTTCTTGCGCGATGTCGCGGTGCCGACCCGCCGGCCTGGCGAAGTCCTGTTGAAGGTCCACGCCGCCGGATTGAACCGGGTCGACCTCTACATGCGCGACAACGGCCAGGGCATCACGCACAGCCTGCCGCAGATCATGGGCGTCGAAGCCGCTGGTGTCGTCGTCGACGCCGACGACGACAGCGGCTTGAGGCCGGGGCAGAAAGCCGTCGTCTACTCGAATGCCTTCTGCGGCGTCTGCCGTTACTGCGTCGCCGGCGACCAGCCGCTTTGTCGGCGCGCCCAGATCATGGGCGAGCACCGCGACGGCGGCTTCGCCGAGTACGTGGCGATGCCGTCGCGCTGCATCTTGCCGCTGCCCGATGCGGCCGACCTGGTCGACGCCGGGGCGCTGCTCGCGGCCTACAACACCGCCTGGCGGATGCTGTTCGGCAAGCGCGCGCTGCGACCGGGCGAAACGGTTCTCGTGGTCGGGGTCGGCGGCGGTGTCGCGGTCGCTTGCCTGCAACTTGCCCGCAACGCCGGAGCGCGTGTCCTCGTGACTTCCTCGAGCGACGAGAAGCTCGAGCGCGCGGCTGAGCTCGGCGCCAGCGGCGGCGTCAACTACCGGCGCGAAAAGGTCGCCAGGCGCATCCTCGAGATGACCGACGGCGAAGGCGTCGACCTGGTGATCGACAGCTCCGGCGCCGCCAGCTGGGATGACTCGCTGCGCTCGCTGCGGCGCGGCGGGCGCCTGGTTACCTGCGGCGCGACGACGGGCTCCAATCCGCCGGCCGACCTGCAGCGGGTCTTCATCCGCCAGCTCGAAATCTACGGCTCCACCGGCGGCAGCATCGAAGAATGCCGCCAGCTCCTCGCCGTCGTCGCCGCCGGCGGCATCAAGCCGGTGATCGACCGCAGGTTCGCCCTCGCCGACCTGCCGGCCGCCTTCGACCGGCTCGAGCGCGGCGAGCAGTTCGGCAAGATCGTCGTGACGATGACCTGACGCTGCATCGATGGCCACCAAGCAGCTCCTGCTGGTCCGCCACGGCCAGCCTCACGAAGACCATCCGCTGTTCCCCGGCGACCCGCCGCTGCATGCGGCGGGGCACGCGCAGGCCCGGGCACTGGCGCTGCGCCGCCTCGTCGCCGAGCCAATCGACCGCATCGTCAGCAGTCCGCAGCGACGGGCCCTCGACACCGCCGCTCCGCTGGCGCGCCTGCTCGGCATCGAGGTGGAGTCGATCGCCGGACTTGCCGAGTGCGATCTGGGCACGGCGCGCTACCGCTCGCCGGAAACGATCCGCCGCGAAGAGCCGGATCGATGGGACGAGTTTCTGGCATCGCCGCCGCGCTTCCTCGGGATCGACCCCGAGGCCTTTCGAGCGAACGTGCTGGCGACGTTCGCCGCCCTGCTCGACGACGCGCACGGCGGGACGATCGCGGTGTTCTCCCACGGCATGCCGATCAAGACGCTGATCGCGCATGCGATGCGCATGTCCGGCACCGAATCCTTTTCGCTCGATTACTGCTCGGTGACGCGGATGATCGGCAGCTCGCTCGACAACGTGCGCGCACGCACGGTGAATGAATCGACGCCCTGAGGCGCCGATTCAGCCGATCGCAGAGCCGCGCGACCCGCGGCGAATTCAGCCGGCGCCGAAGGCGCCCGACGCCCGAAGCGCCTCGACTTCGGCGGCGGCAAATCCCCACCGCGCGAGCACGGCCGCGTTGACACCGTCGTCTGCGCTCGGTGACGTCGGCGCCGTCGGCCGGTCGGGCACGCTGCGGCTGAAGCGCGGCGCCGGCGCCGGCTGGACGATGCCGTCGACCTCGACGAAGGTGCCGCGTTCGCGATGGTGCGGATGGGCGATTGCCTCGGCCAGCGTCAGCACCGGCGCAAAGCAGACGTTGCCGCCTTCGAGCAGCGTGCACCACTGCGCACGCGTCTTGCCACGGAACACCGCGGTGAGTCGCTCGCGAAACGCCGGCCAGCGGCTGCGATCCGCCGGGTCGGTCGGGGCTTGCGCGGCCAGCCCGGTCAGGCGCACCAGTTCGGCATAGAACTGCGGCTCGGCCGAAGCCAGACTGATGTAGCGCCCGTCCGCCGTTTCGTAGACGCCGTACCAGGGTGCGGCATGGCCATCGAGGACGTTGTCGCCGCGCCGCTCGCTCCAGGCGCCCGCCGCGTGGGCGGCGAACATGTAGGTCATCAGCGACGCCGCGCCATCGACCATCGCCGCATCGACGACCTGCCCGCGCCCGGACTGGCGCGCTTCCAGCAGCGCGCAGACAATGCCGAACGCGAGGTACATGCCGCCACCGCCGAAATCGCCGACCAGGTTCAGCGGCACCGTCGGCGGACCGCCCTCCGGACCGATCGAATGCAGCGCGCCGACTAGGGCGATGTAGTTGATGTCGTGTCCCGCCGCCTGTGCCAGCGGGCCGTCCTGGCCCCAGCCCGTCATGCGGCCGTAGACCAGCTTCGGGTTCGCCGCGAGGCACGGTTCGGGGCCGAGCCAGAGCCGCTCCATCACGCCGGGGCGGAAGCCTTCGATGAAGGCATCGGCGCCTTCGAGGAGGCGCCGCAACGCGGCCGCCCCGGCCGCCGATTTCAGGTCGAGGGCGATCGAGCGGCGGCTCCGGTTGAGCAACTCGTGACGCGGGTGGCCGGCGGGCGCCTGCTGGCCCGGCCGCTCGACGCGCAGCACCTCGGCGCCCATGTCGGCCAGCATCATCGCCGCGAACGGGCCCGGCGCGAGCCCGGCCATCTCGACCACCTTGATGCCGTTCAGCGGCCCCATCGCGCGTTGCTCCGTCCGGCTCTCACATCTTGCACTCGGGGCTCAGCACCGGCGAAATCTTCTCGCGCGGCGTGATCGAACGCATCGCGATCTCGCCCTTGCCCTCGCCGGCCTTGACGGCCTGGACGAGGACCAGCGGACGCAGCAGCTGGTGGTCGGCCGCGCGCATCTCGACGTCGCCGACGATGGTCGTCGTCTTCAGGCCCGCGAGCGCGTTGCGCACCGCGGGAACGTCGGTCGTGCCGGCCTTCAGGATCGCTTGGTGGACCAGCTCGAACGACAGGTAGGCGTCGGCATCGATGTAGGTGGGCTTCCTCTTGTAGCGCTCCTCGAAGGCCTTGACGAAGGCGGCGTTGCGCTCGCCCGGCATCTGCCAGAAGTAGCTGAGCGCCGACCACAGGCCGACGCTCGCTTCGCCATGCGCGCCGATCAGGATCTCGTTGACCATCGACGACGTCAGCACGATCTTGTACTTCTCGAACAGCTTGAACGGCTGTTGCTGCTTGATCAGCGTGATGCCGCCCGACGACGGGTAGTAGGACACCAGCCCTTCGGCCGGCTTGTCGAGCAGCTGCGCGATGTAGCTGCCGAGGTCCGAAGCGGTGATCGGCGCGAACAGGACCTTCCTCACCGAGCCGCCGGCCTGCTGGATCGCCGCGTTGAAGAGCTTGGCGGTGTCGTGGCCGACCGCGATGTCGGCCATCATCAGGTCCCAGCTCTTGACGCCGCTCTGCTTGGCGAGCTCGACGAAGTTGTTGACCTGCATGCCGTCGGTAAGGCCGACGCGGAAATAGTTGGGACCGCAATTCTTGCCGGTGAGGTCGTCTGAGGCCGCGGTGGCATCGATGAAAAGCGCGTTCATGCCGGTCATCTTCGAGGCGATGGCCAGCGAAGTGCCGGACGGGTTGAGGCCGGTGAAGAACAGCACGCCTTGCTGCTCGACCAGCCGGCTCGCCGCTGCGATCGCCGATGCCGGCGTGCCGGCGTGGTTCTGCGTGATCAGCTCGTACTTGCGGCCGAGCGCACCGCCTTGGGCATTGAGCCGCTCGACCGCGAAGGCGGCACCGTCGTTGACGAAGGCCCCGCTGACAGCGAACGGCCCGGTGTCGATGTTGACGACGCCCAGCTTGATGGTGCTTTGGGCCCACGCGCCGCCCTGAAGGGCGACGGCTGCGGCGGCCACGGCGAACAGTCTCTTGATCATTGCTTTCCTCTGACTTGCAGTTGAAGTGAATGCACGACAGCTCCACCCGGTCAGGGCGCGGCGCCGTGGGCCCGGGTGTAGGCGTCTCGCAGCTGGCGCTTCAGCACCTTGCCGATGTCGCTGCGCGGCAGGCTGGTCACGACCTCGATCGCCGCGACACGCTGGGCCTTGCCCAGTTGCCGGTTGGTCCATTCGAGCAGATCGTCGACGCCGGGCGCTGCGCCGGCCACAGGCACGACGCAGGCGATCGGCGTCTCGCCCCAGCGGTCCGACGGCACGCCGAACACGGCCACCTCGGCCAAGGCGGGATGGCCTCGCATCACCGTCTCGATGTCGCTCGGGTAGACGTTGAAGCCGCCGGAAATGATCATGTCCTTCTTGCGATCGAGCAGGATCAGGAAGCCGTCGGCGTCGAAGCGCCCGGTGTCGCCGGTGCGGATGAAGCGATGGCCTTCGGCATCGAACCACTCGGCCTCCGCGGTCTTCGCCGGCAAGTTGTGATAGCCGACCATCATCGTCGCCGAGCGGCCGACGATCTCGCCGATCTCGCCGCGCGGCAGCTCGCGGCCTTCTTCGTCGATGACCCGCATGTCGTGGCCCGGCGCCGGGTGGCCGACCGTCTGCAGCTTGTCGGCCCGCTCGTGGGCAAGCAGCACGCAGACGCCGCCGCCTTCGGTCATGCCGTAGTACTCGGTCAGGCCGCCAGGCCAGCGCGCCAGCACGTCGGCCTTCAGCGCCGCCGCAAAGGGCGCGCTGCCGCACGACTTCATGCGGAAGGCCGAGAGGTCGAAGCGATCGAACTCTGGATGGGCCATGAGGCGCTGGAACTGCACCGGCACCATCATGCTGTGCGTGACCCGGTGCTTCTCGGCGAGCGCCAGGTACTCGCCGGCATTGAAGCGCGCCATCAGCACCACGGTGCTGCCCAGCGAGAGCGCGGGCAGAAAGCTCGACAGTGTCATGTTCGAGTAGAGCGGGATCGAGACCAGGGTCACCGCGTCCGGGCCGTAGCCGAGCGAGCTGAAGAGCTTCACCTGGGCCCAGCGGAAGACATGCGGCATGACGATGCCCTTGGGCGTTCCGGTGGTGCCCGATGAATAGATGATGTTGAACGGCCAGTCGGGCTGGACCGCGACTGGGTGCGGGGAGGCTCCGCGCGGCGCCAGCCAGCCCGAGAACGCCGCCCCCGCTGCCGAGTCGTCGAGCGCTATCCGGCGGGCGCCGATCGACGCGGTTGCCGCTCCGATCGCGTCCGCAACCGGGCCATCGAGAAAGAACAGCCTGGCCCCGGAGTCGGCCACCATCGCGGCCATGCCGGCGGGCGTGGAATCGGGGGCCAGCGGTGCGACGACGACTCCAGCGCGCACGCTGCCGAGGAACACCGCCGCGTATTCGAGCGAGGTCGCGGCACTGATGGCGATGACCTCGCCCGGCTTCACGCCGTCGCGTTGCAACGCCGCCGCGACGCGGTCGATCTCGGCATCGAGGGCCGCATAGCCGAGCCGGCGGTCGTTCAGGATCAATGCCGGATTCGCCGGGTTGTGCCCGGCGTGCCGGCGGATCAGATCCGCCACGGTGGAGAAGTCGTCGTTCGTCATCGCGGCATCTTCGACGATCAGAAGGCCAGCGCAGCGCGGTGCTGCCCGCTGTCGATGTCGGCGGTCCGGCCGCGGTCGATGATCTCGCCCTTGGCCATCACGACGAAGCGCTGGCTCACGCGACGCACCAGCTTCAGGTGCTGCTCGACCATCAGCACGCCGGTGCCGGCGGCGCAGATCCGGTTGAAAACGTCGGCAAGTTCGTCGACGAGCACCGGCGAGAGCCCCTCCGACGGCTCGTCGAGCAGCAGCACGCGCGGGTTGCCGAGCAGCGCGCGGCCGACCGCGAGCATCTGCTGCTGGCCGCCGCTCAGCTCGGTGCCCATGCGGTCGCGCCGCTCGCGCAGCACCGGAAAGAGCTCGAAGACCGACTCGGTCGTCCAGTGGCCTTTGCGCCGGCATGCCGCGCCGAGCAGCAGGTTCTCGCCGACGGTCAGGTGCGGCAGGATCATCCGGCCCTGCGGCGACAGCGTCACGCCCTGCGTCGCAGCCCGGTAGGCCGGCAGCTTCTCGAGCGCCGCGCCGCCGACCTCGATCGTGCCGCCGCTGATCGTGGTGGCGCCGAAGAACGACAGCAGCAACGTCGACTTGCCAGCGCCGTTCTTGCCGACGATGGCCACCGCCTCGCCTTCGTCGACATCGAGATCGACATCGCGCAGCACCACCGCCTTGCCGTAGCCGGCGCGTAGGCCCTTGACATGGATGAAGCTCATGCGGAATCCCCCGCGCGGCGCGCTGCGTTGCGAACCCCCTTCGGAGCGGCCGGGCGGGGGCTCATCCTGCAGAGCCCAGGTACGCCGCGATCACGCGCGGATCGCTGCGCACGGCCGCCGGCGAACCGCTGGCCAGCAGCCGGCCGAGGTCGAGGGCGGTGATGGTGTCGCAGAAGCGGAACACCGCTTCGACGTCGTGCTCGACGACAAGCGCGGTGACATTGCGCTCGCGGACCACCTTGGCCAGGTGCTCGAACAACGCCACGGTTTCGCTGGTCGAGAGACCGGCGGCGGGCTCGTCGAGCAGCATCAGGGCGGGTTGGCCGACCAGCGCGAGCGCGATGTCGACGCGGCGCTGGTCGCCGTAGGCGATGCTGTCGGCGAGCTCGTGATAGACCGGGCCGAGCTCGAGGGTGTCGACGATCCCGTTCAGATCCGTTTCGCCGAGCTGCGAAGCCACCAGCTCCAGCTGCTCGCCGACACGGATGCCGGGAAAGATGCTGGTGCGCTGAAACGACCGCGACATGCCGAGGCGGCGGCGCTGCACCACCGACAGCCGCGTGATGTCGCGGCCGTCGACGAAGACGCGGCCGCGCGTCGGTTTCCGACGGCCGGTGATGGCATCCATCAAGGTCGACTTGCCGGCGCCGTTGGCGCCGATCACGCCGTGCAGCACGCCGCGCTCGGCGACTTCGAGGCTGAACCCCTCCAGAGCCTTGACGCTACCGTAGGCCACGCTCAGGTCTTCAACGCGCAACATCGGCGCCACCACGCATGGCCGCGGTACGGCCGACGAGTCGCCCAAAACCCTGGCGCAGAAAGCCCATCGCGCCCTGCGGAAAGGCGACGATCACGAGCACGACGCCGATCCCGGTCAGCAGCTCGAGGTGGCCGGTGGCGCCGAACTGGTCCTGGCCGATCACATACAGCAAAGCGCCGAGCACCGGCCCGCCGACGCTGCCGACGCCGCCGACCAGCGTCGACACCAGGGCGTTGCCGCCGGTGGCGAAGTCGAGCAGCTCGGGCGACGCGAACGCGGTGAAAAGCCCCGTCAAGAGGCCCGACACCGCGGCGATGTAGCCCGAGACCGTGAAGGCAATGACGCGCGGCGCGTGAGTGCCGAAGCCGGAAAAGCGCATGCGCTCCTCGTTGGCCTGGATGCCACGCAGCACCTGGCCGAGGCGCGAACGCCCGACCGCCCAGGCCAGCAGCATCACGCCGCAGAGGGCCAGCCAGGCCACCGGCCAGAAGCTCACGGGCCTGGAGAGCTGGGTTTGCGTGAGGCCGAAGAAAGTGCCGGCGAAGGTGAGCGCGAGGCCGTCGTCGCCGCCGGTCACCGGGCGGAAGTCGGTGATCATCACCAGCGAGCGCAGCATCTGCGCGAGCGCCAGCGTCAGCATCGCGAACGGCAGCGGTCGCGCGCGCACGACGAGCGCGCCGATCAGCGCCGACAGCAGCGTCGCAGCGACGAGCGCGAAGCCGGCAGCCGCCATCGCGTCCAGGCCGAATCGCGTGACCGCGATCGCGAACAGATAGGTCGCCCCGCCGGTGAATGCGGCGGCGCCGAACATCATCAGCCCGCTCTGGAACGCGAGAAAGCCGATCGCGACCGCGGCGATCGCGAGCACGATCGCGTTGATCAGGAGGCCGAGGTAGAAGGTGCTCTTGAGCACCGTCGGCAGGAAAAGGCCGAGGACGATGATGACGGCCACGGCGCTGCCGCGGCGCACGAGCGTCACGCGACCCGCCCGCGGCCGAGGCCTTGCGGCCGCAACAGCAGCACGAAGAAGAGCAGCAGGTACGGCGCGATCACCGCCAGGGTCGGCGACAGGACCCCGCCGATGACCTGGATCAAGGCATAGACCACGGGGGCGGCGATGGCCCCGCCGATGCTGCCCAGTCCGCCGATGACGACGACGATCAGGCAGCTGATGAGGATCGCCGCGCCCATGCCCGGGTCGACCGAGAGATAGGGACCGGCGAGCACGCCGGCGAGCCCGGCGAAGCCGGTGCCCAGGCAGACCACCAGCAGGCTCAGGCGATCGGTGTCGACCCCCATCATCCGCGCCACTATCGGCTGCTGGCTGACGGCGCGCACGTGCATGCCGGAGCGCGTGTACTTGAGCCAGCCGGCGAGCGCGAGGCAGGTGCCGAAGCCGACCGCGATCAGGAAGATGCGGTAGACCGGATAGGCCTGGCCGAACAGGCTCATCGAGCCGGCAAGCGAGGCCGGCGCCTCGACCGATTTCGGCGCGCTGCCCCAGATCTTGATCACCGCCTGGTTGAGGATCAGCGCGAGGCCGAACGTGACCAGGGCGACGTCCATGTGCGAGCGTCGCTGCAACGGCCGGATCGCGGCGTACTCGAAGGCGGCGCCGAGCAGCGCGAGCAGCAGCGGCACGATGACCAGCGCGGCCCAGAAGTTGAAGATGCCGGAGAAGGTATAGCCCAGATAAGCGCCGAGCATGAAGAGCGCGCCGTGACCGAAGTTCATGACATCGCGCAAGCCGAAGATCAGGGCCAGGCCGCTGGCGAGGATCGTCAGCAACGACGCCAGCGCCAGGGCATTGGCAAGCTGCGCGACGTTGAAGATCTGCGACAGATCCATGCGCTCGCGCTCAGGCGCCCGCGAGCACGCACTCGCCGCGGTCGAGCACGGTCACGTTGCGTTCGACGGCGACGGCCCGGAAACGGATGGTCTCGTCTTCGTCGAACAGCTCGACGCGGATCGTCTCGCCCGGATACGCAGGACTGGCGAAGCGCACGAACATCGACCGCAACCGAGTGCCCTGTCCCGGGCTGAAGCGCTTCAGGACGGCCCGGCACGCCAGGCCCATCGTGTTGAGGCCGTGCGAGATCGGCCGCTCGAAGCCGGCCTGCCGCGCCACCACCGGGTCGGCATGGATCGGCATGTAGTCGCGGCTGACCAGCCGGTACAGGAGCGCCGCCTGCGGCGCGGTCCGGTATTCGAGGCTGGCGCTCGGCGCGACGCCCTCGCGCAGGGCCGGCGTGACCGGCGGCGGCACGCCATGGCTGCCGCAGCCGCCGTCGCCGCGCAGGAATTGGGTCGCTTGCAGGCTGGCGATGGCCTCGCCGCTCTGCGCATCGGCGATCTCGGTGTCGAAATAGATCAAGGCGCCGCGGCCGGCCCCCTTGTCGACGACCGAGCGCAGGCGATGGGTGGCGCGGATGGTCGCGGCCAGCGGCAACGGCCGGTGCAACTCGAAGCGCTGTTCGCCGTGCACGATGTTCACCCAGTCGATGCCGGTCGCCGGATCGGCGTGCCAGAACGCCGGCCAGCCGAGCACCATGCACTGGCTCGGCACGGCGCACTGGGCGCGGCCTTCGTAGACGTAGGGCAGCTCGTCTTCGTCGAGCGGGTCGGAGCCGAGCCCGAGGCCGTGTGCGTACAACGCGCAATCCCGCCAGTCGTAGCTCTGCGTGGCCGACTCGAATCGGCGCTCGATGACGTGCTTCAGGTTCATGGTCGAGCTTCTTTGTACCCGCGCGGCGCCGGCCTCAAATCCGGGTGGCCTGGCCGGCCCAGTAGGGATCCCGCAACACGTTCTTGCGCACCTTGCCGACCGGCGTGACCGGCAACGGCTCGGCGCGAAACTCGATGCTGCGCGGGCACTTGTAGCCGCCGATCAGCGTGCGGCAGTGGGCGATCAGTTCGTCGGCAGTCGCCTTGGCGCCCTCTTTGAGGACGACCACGGCGTGCACCGCCTCGCCCCACTGCGCGCTCGGGATGCCGATGACCGCGGCCTCGCGCACCGCCGAGTGCAGAAACAGCGCGCGCTCCGGCTCGATCGAATAGACGTTCTCGCCGCCGGAAACGATCATGTCCTTGATGCGGTCGGCGACGTAGAGGAAACCGTCGTCGTCCAGGTAACCGGCGTCGCCGGTGTGCATCCAGCCGTTCTGCAGCGACGCGGCGGTCGCCTCGGGGTTGTTGAGGTAGCCGCGCATCAGGAAATCGCTGCGGACGATGATTTCGCCGATGCTGCCGGTGACTGCGTCGGTGCCGTCTGGCAGGACGACGCGGATCTCGTTGCCGAACGCCACCTGCCCGGCCGAGCGCAGGCGATGCCTTCGGCCCGGAGACGAGGTGGTCGCGCCAGCGCAGCATCGTCGCGAAGCCGCCGGTCTCGGTCATGCCGTAGATCTGGTAGAAGCCCCAGCTCGGCACCATCTGCATCGCCCGCAGCATCAGGCCTTCGGGCATCGGCGAGCCGCCGTAGATGCAGGTCTTCAGGCTGGTGAGGTCGTACTTCGGGAAATCCGGGTGGCTCAGCATCATGTTGACCATCGTCGGCACCAGCACCGCGTTGGTCACGCCATGCTCGCCGATCGCCTTCATCACCGGCAGCGCGTCGAACTTCGGCAGTATCGCGTGGGTGCCGCCGGCCAGCGTGATGTACCAGAGCGCGCTTGCCCCGGCGAAGTGGAAGAAGCCGGCGACGTAGAGAAACGTCAGATCCTCGACGCTCGGCATCAGCGCCAGATAGCAAACGGTCGCGAGGTAGACGCCCTTGTGCGACATCGCCACGCCTTTCGGGTGGGCCGTGGTGCCGCCGGTGTAGAAGATGACGTAGAGGTCGTCATCGGCGCGGTTCGCGTCGGCCGTCGGCTCGTGCGCGGCGACCAGCGATTCGTACGAGAGCATGCCCGGCGGCGTGGCGCCGTCGCCGATATAGACGAAGGTCTCGATGCTCGGCATGCGGGCGCGAAGCTGCTCCGCCTGCTCGAGGAAGCTGTCGTCGACGAAAAGGACCCTCGCCTTCGAATCTTCGAGCGCGTACTGGTTCTCCGCCACCGACCAGCGAACGTTCAGCGGCGCCAGCGCACCGCCGGCCCACGGCACCGCGAAGAACAGCTCGAGATAACGATCCGAATTCATGGCCAGGATGGCGACGAAGGCGCCACCCTGCACGCCGAGCGAGCGCAGCGCGGCCGCGATCCGCGGCACCCGCTCGCCGACCTCACGCCAGCTGCGCCGGCGCGCGCCGCTGATGGTGGCGACGCGATCGGCGTTGCATTGCACCGCCCGCTTCAGCAGCTGGGTTCCCTGCATGATGGTCCAAGGTTCGCGCTGGATCCGCAAGGCGTTGCCCGCGGGGCATTATTTCCAGTACGCGGCTATACGTTACGCTACCGTACGATCCATCGCCAGTCGGGGATTCCCCCTAGAAGGCGCCTGGCTTCGGGTCGCCCGGGAGGACGCCGGGTTCGGCAGCAGTCGGTTGATCAGGTCGATCCGTCGATGATGCGGTAGAAGGATTCAACCAGATCAAAAACCGGTGTGACACGGCCGGTCGCCCGCCCGAGGTCGTGCAGGATGCCCATGTCCTTGAGCAGGATGTGCAGGCTGCCGCGCCAGGCCGGGTCGAGGCGGCCTTCGTGGAACGCGCGCAGCGCCTCGATCAGGAAGGCGATGCCCCCGGTTTCGCCCGCCGCCTTGCCGCGCACGAACTCGCGAAGGATCGGCGTGTCGGCGAAACCGCCCGCCAGTGCTTGCGGCAGCCGGTCGACATCGATGCCGAATCCCGCCGCGAGGTGCAGGGCCTCGGCCACGGCCGCCATGCCGACGAAGTTGATCAGTTGGTTGCAGGCCTTCGTCGCCTGGCCGGCGCCGACCGGTCCCATGTGGGTCACCTGGCGGGCATAGCTCGTGATGACGGGGCGGGCGAATTCGAGGTCCGCGGCGTCGCCGCCGACCATCGCGGCGAGGGTACCGGCATGGGCGCCGACGGGTCCGCCGGAGACCGGCACGTCGAGCCAGCGCATTCCAGACGCCGCGAGAAGGCGTCCGGCCATGTCGCGAGAGATCCCCGGATGGGTGGTCGAGTTGTCGACCAGCAAGCGGGCGCGCCCGGCAGCCGAGGCGACGCCATCGGGTCCGAAGACGACTGACTCCAGCGCGCCGGCATCGGTGACGCAGATGCAGACGATGTCGGACCGCCGCGCGAGGTCGGCAGGAGACTCAGCCGCTGCGGCGCCCGCGTCCAGCAAGGGCTGCATCTTCCCCGGTGTCCGGTTCCAGACCAGCAGACGCAGGCCAGCCTCGAGGATGCGTTCGGCCATCGGCGTGCCGATATTGCCCAGGCCAATGAAGCCGATCGAAGGTCCTTCGTGTGCCATGAATGCTGTCCTTGAATGGCCAGGCCGGCCTACGGGATCGGAACCGGCGACGCGTGTTGGCTGGCAATCTTCCAGTCCCCGTTCGTCCGGGCCAAGGTCAGGCTGATGCGATAGGCCAGCGGGGCCGCATCGGCGATCGAGAAGTCGACGAAGCCCGCGCTGATGATCACCGTCGGCCCCAGCCTTCGCACTGACTGCGCGCCGAACTCGGCGCGAAGAACCTCGTCGGGCAAGGTGCCGAAATAGGCCCGCACAGCGGCACGGCCGCTGGACAGTGCAGCCTCGCCACCGAACAGAAGGCACTCCTCGGCGTACAGGTCGACCAGGCCCTCGACATCGTGCTCGCCGAAGGCCTTCATCCATCGCTGCTGCAACACCGCCACGATGGCGATGGGTTCGTCGTCCATCGAAGATTCCTGCGCGGATTTCGCCGCCATCGCGCTCACCGTTTTTCCGCGCAATTGTTTTTCATGAGGCATGTGCTGGTGTAAGTTCAAAAACCCCTGAAGCCGGAGCCTGAGTCATGGATCAAGACACCTGCAAGCCCATCCTGTTCGAGCGAGTCGGAAGGGTCGCCATCATGACCTTCAATCGTCCGCACGTCATGAACGCCATCGATCGGGCCTTATGGCTGCAGGCGGCGTCAGCGCTCGAGGAGTTCGCCCACGATCCCGCACTTCGGGTGCTGATCCTGACCGGGGCCGGCGACCGCTCCTTCTGCGCAGGAACCGATCTCAAGGCCAAGGCCGCCGGGGAGATGGAGATGCCTGACGAGATCGCCCGCTGGGGCTACGCCGGCATCGTCAGGCACTACGTCGACAAGCCGGTGATCGCTGCCGTCAACGGCTTCGCGCTCGGCGGCGGGACGGAGATCGCGTTGTCGTGCGACCTGATCGTCGCATCCGAGAAGGCGACCTTCGGACTGCCCGAAATAAAGCACGGGCTTCGGCGTGGGAAGTCAACGACCGCTGCATCGAGGCTGTCGAAAGCCATCCGGACGCCGAAGAAGGCATGCGCGCCTTCGCGCAGAAGAGAAAGCCGGTGTGGAAGGCCGGATAGGCCGAGAAGATGCGTGAAGTGAACGCCAAGGTTCATCGGGGCTACCGAGGGAAAGCCCGTAGCCGACGGTCTATCGATTTGTCATGCACGTGCGTACGATACGCATACACACTACATCGTGTCAGGGCAGCCCCATGAACCGTCGCACTTCATCCATCCATCCCGCCGCCCCGACTGTAGGGATCTCCCGGCGCGCGGTCCTCGCCAGCACGCCGGCCCTGGTCGGCGGCTCCCTGTTGGCCGGTGCGCAAAGCGTCTTCGCCCAGCGCGGCGAGACGATCAAGATCGGCTCGGCGCGGGCGATGACCGGCCTGGTCGCGTCGTCGTTCGCCCCGCTCTACGTCTCGGTCAAGATCGCGACCGAGGAGATCAACGCCGCCGGCGGCATCCTCGGCCGGCCGCTCGAGATCATCGCGGCCGACGACGAGAGCTCGCCGGCGAAGGAGCCGGCGGTGATGCGCAAGCTGATGGACAGCGGCGCTCAGGCGATGCTGGGGCCGGTCGGCACCTCGCACGTGCTGGCCGCGCTGACGACGACAACGGCGTCGAAGATGATCCACGCCGGCGGCGCCTGGGCCGAGGAGCTGGCCGACGGCATCAGGTTCCCGTACCACTACCAGTTCACCTATAACACCGGCCACCAGGGCGAGGCGATCGCGAGCCATATCGTCGAAAAGCTCAAGCTGAAGAAGGTCGGCATGCTGCAGGAAAACAGCGGCTTCGGCGAATCGGCCGGCATGGCGACGACGCGCGCGCTGAAGAAGCGCGGCCTCGAGCCCGTCGCCATCGAGGTCTACCCGCCGACCGCCACCGACCTCAAGGTCTACCTCAACAAGCTGCGCGCGGCCGGCGCCGATGCCGTCGTGCTCTGGAATTCGCCGGTCCAGGGCATGCTGCTGACGGCCGCCGGCCTGCAGGCGATGAAGTGGTACCCGGCGCTGCTCGGCGGCAATTCGCTGTTCTCGAACACGGTGCTCGACAACACCGACCCGGAAGTACTGAAGAACGCCTACGGCACGCTCATCAAGGTCATGACGTACAGCGCAACCGAAGCCCCCGGCGCGCGCCAGGTCGCGTATGCCAAGCGGGTGGTGACGTTCCCCGAGGCGAAATTCTGGGAGATCAACGCGGCGATCAGCCCGTTCTACGACTACCTGCACCTGTTGAAGCAGGTCGTCGAGAGCGAGAAGCGCTTCGACACCGAGCGCATCAAGAGAGCCTTCGATTCGACGAAGAACTACGACGGCATGATCGGCAGCATCAGCTTCACCCCGGAGAACCACTGCGCGCTGACCGGCGACCAGATGGTGATGGCGACGCTGCTCTCGGGCAAGGACCCGCGCTCGATGCACGTCTTCCGCGAACGCGCCTGACGCGGCGGTCTTCGCGATGTGGCTCGACGTGATCGTCGCCGGCCTCACGGCCGGGAGCCTCTACTGCCTCGTCGCGGTCGGCTTCAACATCCTCTACCGGCCGACCAAGGTCTTCAACTTCGCGCAGGGCGACCTCGTGATGGTCGGCGCGATGGCCAGCGCGCTGTTGACGACGCAGCTGCACTGGCCGTGGCTGGCGGCGTTCGCTGCGGCATGCGCGGCGGTCGCGCTGATCGCCCTCGTCGAGGAGCGCGTGGCCGTCGCTCCGGTGTTGCGGCGCGGCGCCAGCGGTACCGCCTGGATCATCACGACGCTGGCTGTCGCGATGATCATGACCAACGTGGTCGGCAAGGTCTGGGGCGCCGACCCGATCGTGGTCCCGGCGCCAGCGCCGCTCTCCAACGACATGCTCTCGATTGGCCCCCTCAACATTTCGAGCTACCAGATCGCGCTGATCGCGCTCACGCTGCTGCTCGTCGGCGTCGTCGAGCGCCTGTATGGCAGCCTCTGGGGCAAAGCGGCACTGGCGGTGGCCGAGGACCGCGATGCGGCGCTGCTGCGCGGCATCGATCCGGTCTCGATCAGCCGCTGGTCGTTCGCCCTCGGCGGCGCCTTCGCCGCCCTGACCGGCGCCCTCGCCACGCCGATCCTCGCCGCCTCGACCACGCTCGGCGGCCTGCTGCTGCTGAAGGGCTTCGCGGCCGCCGCGATCGGCGGGCTCGGCAGCAACCGCGGCGCCCTGATCGCCGGCTACGCGATCGGCCTGACCGAGGCCGCGAGTGCGCTGCTGCTCTCGCCCGGCTATCACAACGCGGTGATGCTGGTGCTCGTGCTCGGCGTGCTGCTGGTGCGTCCCGGCGGGCTCTTCAGCTCGCTCGAAGCGCGCACGGTCTGATGGCCTGCGCCGGCGACCCGCATTGACCGAGCCGCGTGCGGTGACTTCCTCCTCCGTCTCGATCCTCGCCGATACGGCTGCCCGCAGCGGCCGTCGTCCCGGACGGCTCACGATCGGGATCGCGGCGGCAGTGGCGGTGGCGGCGGCGATCTCGGTGCCGCTCTGGTTTCGCGGCGAATTCATCCTCTTCGTCGCGACGCAGGCCGGCGTGATGATGCTGGTCGCGATCGGCCTCAACTTCCTCACCGGCTACGCCGGCCAGGTGTCGCTCGGCCATGGCGCACTGGTCGGGCTCGGCAGCTATGCCACCGCGCTGCTGATGGTCGATGCCCACTGGCCGTTCTGGGCCGCGGCGCTGGCGGGCATGGCCGTGTCGACGGTCGCCGGGCTGGTGATGGCGCTGCCGGCGCTGCGGCTCTCGACCTGGTACTTCGCGCTCGTGACCCTCACCTTCGCCCAGGTCGTGACCGACCTGCTGGTCGAGTGGCGCGGCCTGACGCGCGGCTTTTCGGGCATCGTCGGCATCCCGGCGCCGACGATCGGCGGCCGACCCCTGACCCCGACCGAGGTCTACCTCACGGTCGCGGCCTGCGTCGTGCTCGCCTTCCTCGCCATCCGCAATCTCACGCGCTCGCGCTACGGCCGCGGCATGGTGGCCGCGCGCGACAACCCGCTCGCGGCGAGCGCCTCCGGCGTCTCGCTGCTGCGCATCAAGCTGTTCGCGTTCGCGGTCAGTGCGGCGCTGGCCGGCCTCGCGGGCGCGTTCTACGCGGTGCAAAAGAGCGTCCTCACGCCGGAGGATTTCAGCGCCGACTTCTCGATCTTCTTCCTCTTGATCATCGTCGTCGGCGGGCTCGGGCGGCTCTGGGGCCCCGTCGTCGGCACGCTGATCTTCTTCCTGCTGCCCGAGCTGCTCGGGCCGCTGCAGAGCTGGCGGCTGCTGATCTACGGCGTGATCCTGCTGGTGCTGATGGTGTTCGCGCCGCACGGCCTCATGGGCATGCCGTTCTGGCAGCGCTGGCGCCCGCGCCCACGGCCCGCTGCCGACACCGGCATCGAGGCCACGCGGTCGATCCGGCGGTTGAGCTTGCGGGTGCACGACCTGCACAAGCATTTCGGCGGCGTCGCCGCGCTGGCCGGGTGTGCGCTGATGGCCGAAGCCGCCACCACCCATGCGCTGGTCGGCCCGAACGGCTCGGGCAAGACGACGACGCTGAACGTGATCAGCGGCTTCATCCGCAGCGACCGCGGCAGCGTCACGATCGGCGACACGGAGGTCTCCAGACTTGCGCCGCATGCGGTCGCGCGCCTCGGCGTTGGTCGGACCTTCCAGACGCCCAAGTTGCTGAACGACATGACGGTGCTCGACAACGTCCGGCTCGGCGGCTTCGTCAGCGAGCGGGCGACGGCGCTGGAGATCGCCCTCGGCCTGCCGCGCGGCCACACCGACCGCCGAGAAGGCTCGGCCGCCGCGATGGCCCTGCTGCGCTTCGTCGGCCTGGCCGAACGCGCGAACGACCTCGCCGGCGACCTACCCCACGGCCAGCAGCGGCTGGTGGAGATCGCGCGGGCGATGGCCGGCCGGCCGTCGCTGCTCCTGCTCGACGAGCCGGCCGCCGGCCTCTCGATGGACGAGCTCGATCGGCTCGGGGCGCTGATCGAGGCCATCGTCGGCCTCGGCACGACGGTGTTGGTGGTCGAGCACCACCTCGAGCTGATCGCGCGGATCAGCCGCTCGGTGACGGTGCTCGATCGCGGCAAGGTGCTCGCCGCCGCCACCCCGGACGAGGTCTTCAGCCACCCGGAGGTCGAGCGCGCTTACATGGGCCGCGAAGGCAGCGGGAGTTTCAAGTGACCGCCACCGTGCCCCTGCTCGCAGTGCGCGACCTGCACGCCGGCTATGACCGCGTCGGCGTGCTCGAGGGCGTTTCTCTCGAGGTGCCGGAGGGCGGCTTCGTCGCACTGGTCGGCAGCAACGGCGCCGGCAAGTCGACGCTGCTGCGTGCGATCTCCGGGCTGGTTTCGAGCACGGCAGGACAAATCGTCTTCGCGGGGCAAGCGATCGACAACGCCGCACCGGCGCGGATCGTCGAGCGCGGGCTGCTGCACGTGGCCGAAGGGCGGCGGCTCTTTCGCGCCCAGTCGGTGCTGGACAACCTGCAGCTGGGCCTCTGGGGTGCGCGTCTGCCGAAGGCCGAGGCGGCGGCGCGCTTCGACCGCGTCTTCACGCTGTTTCCGGTACTGCACGAGCGCCAGTCCGCGCGCGCCGGCATCCTCTCGGGCGGCCAGCAGCAGATGCTCGCGGTGGCCCAGGCGCTGATGCATGCACCGCGGCTGCTGATGCTCGATGAGCCGTCGCTCGGCCTGGCCCCCGCGGTGATCGACCAAGTGCTCGACGCCGTCGTCCAGCTGCGGCGGGACGGCTGCGCGATCCTGCTCGTCGAGCAGATGGTCGAGCGCGCGCTGCAGATCGCCGACACCGCCTACGTGCTGCAGAACGGCCGCGTCATCGGACATGGCGCCGCGGCCGACCTGCGCGGCAGTGACCTGCTCCGCCAGGCCTACCTGGGCGCCGGTGCGAAGGGGCTGGCGCCCACCCTGCCCTCCACCTCGACTTCAACCCGGACCACCGCATGAACTCGGAC
>JANXWR010000341.1 GCA_025351025.1 Burkholderiales bacterium
AGCGGACAGCCAGGGCAAATGATCCCGCGCGGCCTTGGGCCATGCGGGTGTGAAGTTTGCTCCGGAGCCGCCATGTCCAGCGCCGATTCGCTCGCCTCGCCCACGGTGCTGCTGCACACGCCCTTGCATGCACTGCATCAGACGCTCGGCGCGAAGATGGTGCCCTTTGCCGGCTACGCGATGCCGGTGTCCTACCCACAAGGCATCCTCGCCGAGCACCGCCAGTGCCGCGAGTCGGCGGTGCTCTTCGACGTGTCGCACATGGGCCAGCTGCGCCTGCGCGGCGACCACGCCGCGGCCGCGCTCGAAACGCTCGTGCCGGTCGACATCGTCGGCCTTGCGCCGGCCAAGCAGCGCTATGCCCTCTTCACGAACGAGTCGGGCGGCATCCTCGACGACCTGATGGTGACGCGTCGCGACGATCACCTCTTCCTGATCGTCAACGCCGGCTGCAAGGACGCCGACGTCGCCCACCTGCGCGCGCGCATCGCCGGCCGCTGCACGATCGAGCAGATGCCCGAGCACGCCCTGCTCGCGCTGCAGGGCCCGAAGGCGGCCGCCGTGATGGCCCGACTGGCGCCGGCGCTGACCCGGCTCACCTTCATGACCGGCGCCGAGGCGACGATCGCCGGCATCGCGTGCTTCGCGACCCGCTCCGGCTACACCGGCGAAGACGGCTTCGAGATCTCGGTCGCCGCCGGCGACGCCGAAGCACTTGCCAGCGCCTTGCTCGCCGAGCCCGAGGTCGCCCCCGCCGGGCTCGGCGCGCGCGATACGCTCCGCCTCGAAGCGGGCCTTTGCCTCTACGGCCACGACATTGACACGACGACGACGCCGATCGAAGCCGCCCTCACCTGGGCGATCCAGAAAGTGCGTCGCGCCGGTGGCGAGCGCGCCGGCGGCTATCCGGGCGCCGAAACGATCTCCCGCCAGTTCGCCGACGGCGTGACCAGAAAACGCGTCGGCCTGCTCGGCCTCGAGCGCGTGCCGGTGCGCGAAGGCGCCGACATCGTCGGCGACGACGGCACGATCCAAGGCCGCGTCACCAGCGGCACGGTCGGCCCGAGCGTCGGTCAGCCGATCGCGATGGCCTATCTGCCGACGACGCTCGCGGTGCCCGAGACCGTCGTCCATGCCGACGTGCGTGGCAGGCGCCAGCCGATGCGCATCGTCGCCATGCCTTTTGCCCCACACCGCTATTTCCGCGGTTGATTCTTCGAGCCTTCTTCAGGAGCCCGCCATGAGCGTCAAGTACACCAGCGACCACGAATGGATCAGCACCGACGGCGCCGCGGCGACGGTCGGCATCACGCACCACGCGCAGGACGCGCTTGGCGATGTCGTCTTCGTCGACCTGCCGGCCGTCGGCAAGAGCTTCAAGAAAGGCGAAGTCGCCGGTGTGGTCGAGTCCGTCAAGGCGGCGGCCGATCTCTACATGCCGGTCGGCGGCGAGATCGTCGAGGTGAACGAGGCGCTGCGCGCCGACCCGTCGCTGGCCAATAGCGACCCGGAAGCGTCGGGCTGGTTCTTCAAGGTGAAGGTCGCCGATCCGGCCGAGACCGACGCGCTGCTCGACCAGGCCGCTTACGACGAGCTGGTCAAGAACGCCTGAACCCGACCGCCCGCCGGAAGACCCGATCGAGGACCCTACATGCTCATGTTTGCCGTCAAGCCGCTCGCCGAGCTCGAGAACGCATCCGAATTCGTCTCCCGCCACATCGGCATCGATGCCAAGGCCGAGGTGCCCATGCTCTCGGCGATCGGTGCGGCGTCGCGCCGCGCCCTGGTCGAGGCGATCGTGCCGAGATCGATCACGCGCGCCGTGGCGATGCGCCTGCCGGCGCCGCTCACGGAAGCCGAAGCGCTTGCCGAGCTGCGCGACCTCGCGGCGAAGAACAAGGTCCTGAAGAGCTTCATCGGCCAGGGCTATCACGGCACGCACACGCCCGGCGTCATCCTGCGCAACGTGCTCGAGAACCCGGCCTGGTACACCGCCTACACGCCCTACCAGGCCGAGATCTCGCAAGGCCGGCTCGAGGCGCTGGTCAACTTCCAGACCATGGTCTGCGACCTAACGGGCATGGCGATCGCGGGCTCGTCGATGCTCGACGAGGCGACCGCCGCCGCCGAGGCGATGACGCTGGCGCAGCGCGTCGGCGGCAGCGGCAAGGGCACGACATTCTTCGTGGCCGACGACGTGTTGCCGCAGACGCTCGAGGTGGTGCAGACGCGCGCCGCACCGCTCGGCATCACGGTCGTCACCGGGCCCGCGTCTTCGGCCGCCGACGCCAGCGCCTTCGCCGTGCTGCTGCAATACCCTGGCGTCTGCGGCGCGCTGCACGACCTGAAGCCGATCATCGACGCGGTGCACGCCAAGGACGGGGTTGCCATCGTCGCCGCCGACCTGCTCGCTCTGACCTTGCTCGTCTCGCCCGGCGAGCTCGGCGCCGACATTTGCGTCGGCAATACGCAGCGCTTCGGCACGCCGATGGGCAACGGCGGCCCGCACGCCGCCTACCTGGCGACGAAAGACGAATTCAAGCGCTCGATGCCCGGTCGCCTGGTGGGCGTCAGCGTCGACGTGCACGGCCGGCCGGCCTATCGCCTGGCGCTGCAGACGCGCGAGCAGCACATCCGCCGCGAAAAGGCGACCAGCAACATCTGCACGGCGCAGGTCCTGCCCGCGGTCGTGGCCAGCATGTACGCGGTTTACCACGGCCCAGAAGGGCTGACGCGGATCGCGCGCCGCGTCGCCAGCTACACGGCGGTACTCGCCTCGGGGCTCGAAGCGATGGGCGTGCTGCGTGTGCACGACGCGGCCTTCGACACGGTCGAGCTGCGCACCGGCGAGAAGACTGCAGCCGTGCTGCAGGCTGCGATAGAGGCCGGGATGAACCTGCGTCGCGCCTCGGCCACGAGCGTCGGCATCAGCCTCGACGAGACGACGACGCGCACCGACATCGACGCGATCTGGAACGCCTTCGCGAGTGTCGGCCTGGGCGCCGGGCCGCGTGATGCGTGGGCGCGTGCCGAAAAAGGCGTCGCCTCGCTGATCCCCGCTGGCCAGCAGCGCAGCAGCGCCTTCCTGACGCATCCGACTTTCCATCGCCATCGCTCCGAGACGGCGATGCTTCGCTATCTGCGCCGGCTCGCCGACAAGGACCTGGCGCTCGACCGCTCGATGATCCCGCTCGGCTCGTGCACGATGAAGCTGAACGCGACCAGCGAGATGATTCCGATCACCTGGCCGGAATTCGCCAACATCCATCCGTTCGCGCCGGCCGAGCAACGCGCTGGCTACGACGTCTTGCGTACGCAGCTCGAGTCGTGGCTGTGCGAGGCGACCGGCTACGCCGGCGTCAGCCTGCAGCCCAACGCCGGCTCCCAGGGCGAATACGCGGGCCTGCTGGCGATCCGCGCCTGGCATGCCTCGCGCGGCGGGGCCGGCCGCACCGTCTGCCTGATCCCCGAGTCGGCGCACGGCACCAACCCTGCTAGCGCGCAGATGGTCGGCATGCAGGTCGTGGTGACGAAGTGCGACGCCGAAGGCAGCGTCGACCTCGCCGACCTGGAAGCGAAGTGCGTGCAGCATCGCGAGCGGCTCGCCGCGGTGATGATCACTTACCCATCGACCTACGGCGTGTTCGAGAGCAAGGTCAAGGAGCTCTGCGCCATCGTCCATCGCCATGGCGGCCGGGTCTACGTCGACGGCGCGAACATGAACGCGCTGGTCGGCGTCGCCGCGCCGGGCGAGTTCGGCGGCGACGTCAGCCACCTGAACCTGCACAAGACTTTCTGCATCCCGCACGGCGGTGGCGGCCCGGGCGTCGGGCCGGTCTGCGTGGTCCAGGACCTTGTTCCGTTTCTGCCGGGCCATGCCGCAAGCGGCAATCCGGGGTACGGCGTCGGC
>JANXWR010000362.1 GCA_025351025.1 Burkholderiales bacterium
TGCAGCAGCACCGTGGGCGAGGCGAGCGAATCGGCGCTGGACATGGCGGCTCCGGAGCAAACTTCACACCCGCATGGCCCAAGGCCGCGCGGGATCATTTGCCCTGGCTGTCCGCTCTACCTGAGAGATTGGCGGCGCCGATCGACGACACCGCTTGCCCCTTCGGTGGGCCCGCTCGGGGCGGACCTCTCTCCAGCGAGGAACGCCTGCAATCTTTCGCAGGCGCTTGCCAGTCCTTGATGCCTGAGCGTTCGACGTGGCCCGAGAGCCTCATCTGCGCCTTCGGCGGCTTCGGTGAAGAAGCACTCTCCTGGCAGCCGCCAGTTTAGCAGCGGCGATCGGCGCTCCGATAATCAGCGCTATGACGAACAGCGAGGAGTGGCTCCGCATCGAGTCGCTCGACCTCGAGGCGCAGGGCGTGGCGCACAACGCCGAGGGCAAGGTCGTTTTCGTCGAGGACGCCTTGCCCGGCGAAGAAGTGCAGGTGGCGGTGCGCCGGCGCAAGAACAACTGGGAGCAGGGGGCGCTGGTCGCGATGCGCTCGGAGAGTTCGCAGCGCGTCGTGCCGCGCTGCCGCCACTTCGGCGTCTGCGGCGGCTGCGCGATGCAGCACCTCCATGTCTCGGCGCAGGTCGCGACCAAGCAGCGCGCGCTCGAAGATGCGCTCTGGCACCTCGGCAAGGTACGGCCCGAGCGCGTGCTGAGGGCGATCGAAGGACCGGCTTGGGGCTACCGGCAGCGGGCCCGGCTCTCGGTGCGCTACGTCGCGAAGAAGGGCACCGTGCTGGTGGGCTTCCACGAGCGCAAGTCGAGCTTCGTCGCCGAGATCGCGAGCTGCGAGGTGCTGCCGGGGCATATCAGCGAGATGCTGCTGCCGCTGCGCGCGCTGGTCGGCGAGATGCGCTCGCGGGATCGCATTCCGCAGATCGAACTGGCGGCAGGCGACACGACGACCGCGCTCGTTCTGCGCCACCTCGAGCCGCTGGTCGACGAGGACCTGGCGCGCTTGCGCGACTTCGCGGCCGAGCATGCGGTCGAGTGGTGGCTGCAGTCGAAGGGGCCCGACACCGCGCGCAGGCTCGACGGCGAGGCGTCGACGCTCGACTACGCGTTGCCGGAGTTCGGCGTCCGCATGCCGTTTCGGCCGACCGATTTCACGCAGGTCAATCGCGACGTCAATCGAACGTTGGTCGCGCGTGCGATCGCCTTGCTCGCGCCCGAGACCGGCGACTCGGTGATCGACTGGTTCTGCGGCCTCGGCAACTTCACGCTGCCACTCGCGACGCGGGCCGGCTCGGTGCTCGGCATTGAAGGCAGCACGCGGCTGGTCGAGCGGGCGCGTGAAGCCGCGGTGCTCAACGGCCTGGCCGACAAGACCCGATTCGCGGTGCGCAACCTGTTCGAAATGCCGCCCGAGACGCTTTCGGAAATCGGCGCCGCCGATCGCTGGCTGATCGACCCGCCACGGGAGGGCGCTTTCGCCATCGTCAAGGCGCTCGCCGACCTTGCCGGGTCGCCGAACGAACTGTGGCGGCCGCCGAAGCGCATCGTCTACGTCAGCTGCAACCCGGCGACGCTGGCCCGCGACGCCGGGCTTCTGGTGCATCGCGCCGGCTATCGATGCAGTGCGGCCGGGGCGGTCAACATGTTTCCGCACACGACGCACGTAGAGAGCATCGCGGTTTTCGACAAAACCTGACCCACAAAAGAACAAGGCCCCGACGGGGCCTTGTTGACACAGCGAAGCGTCGGGTCAGTTGCGGTTGCCGCCGGCGAACCCGAGGATCGAAAGCAGCGCGGAAAACACGTTGTACAGGCTGATGTAGACACCGAGCGTCGCGGTGATGTAGTTCGTCTCCATGCCGTTCTTTACGCGTTGCAGGTCGTATAAGATGAAGGCCGAGAAGATGCCGACCACCAGCACCGAGAGCGTGATCATCAGCGCGCTCGACTGCAGGAAGATGTTGGCGATCATCGCCACCAGCACCATGACGGCGCCGATGAAGAGGAACTTGCCCATCGCCGACAGATCGCGCTTGATCACGGTCGAGAGGAACGCCATACCGAGGAAGACCAGGCCGGTACCGGCAAAGGCCGTCATGATCAGTCCGGCGCCGTTCGAGAAGCCCAGCACGAAGCTCAGCAGCCTCGACAGCATCAAGCCCATGAAGAAGGTGAACGCGAGCAGCAGGGGCACGCCGGCGGCCGAGTTCTTCGTCTTCTCGATGGCGAACATGAACGCGAAGGCGCCGCCCAGGAAGACGAGCGTGCTCATGCCGACGCCGAGCGTCGCCATCGCACCGGTCGTGATGCCGACCCAGGCGCCGAGCACCGTGGGCACCATCGACAACGCGAGCAGCCAATAGGTATTGCGCAGGACGCGGTTGCGTTGCTCGACGCTGCCGACCGCGCCGGCGTAACCGACATCGACTGTTTGCACCGTTTGATCCATGAGACCTCCGAACGAAGTGACCGTGACTGAGACTGTCTCGGCGCATTCTAGTTCCGGCACCGGGCGACGAAGCTTCGTCAGAACCCGCGCCGGTGGCTGAAGCACCGATGCAGCCTGCATTTGCGGTCGGCCGCGTGCTTTGCAATGCCCGCGTGGCGAGGCTTCTGGCGCCGACGGCCTTCGGGCGGGCGCTACAATTTACCGCCTCGGCCCGCTCGACAGCGTTGGCTGGGGCGGCCGCGACGAAGGCCCCGACGGCGGGACCCCGTCGCCCAGCGACCCCGCACCCGCCGCCACGCATAGCTCCGGAGCTGTCCCCTTGTCCCCGCAACTGCTGCCCGACCACGCCCAGGCCCTCCTGGCACTCGCCGACGGCACGATCTTTCACGGGGCATCGATCGGTGCAGAGGGTGAGACGACCGGCGAGGTCGTCTTCAACACGGCGCTCACCGGCTACCAGGAAATCCTCACCGATCCGAGCTACTGCCGGCAGATCGTCACCCTGACCTATCCGCACATCGGCAACTACGGGTCTAGCCCCGAGGACGTCGAGTCGCGCCAGGTGTTCGCTGCAGGCCTGGTCGTCAAGGACGTGCCGGTGCTGGCCTCCAATTTCCGCAGCACCGCGTCCCTGCGCGACTACTTGCGCGCCGCGACGACCGTGGCCATCGCCGGTATCGACACGCGACGGCTGACCCGCTTGTTACGCACGCAGGGCGCGCAGAACGGCTGCGTCGTCGCCCTGGCGCTCGGGGCGGCGACGACGCCGGCCTTGATCGAAGCGGCGATCGCCAGGGCGCGTTCGGTGCCGTCGATGTCCGGGCTCGACCTGGCCAAGGTGGTGAGCGTCGACGAGCCCTACGAGTGGAACCAGACCGCCTGGGCGCTCGAGACCGGCTACGGCGCGCTGGCCGCGCCCAGCCGGCACGTCGTCGCCTACGACTTCGGCGTCAAGTTCAACATCCTGCGCATGCTGGCGACGCGCGGCTGCCGGGTCACGGTCGTGCCGGCGCGCACGCCCGCGGCCGAGGTGTTCGCGCTGCAACCCGACGGCGTCTTTCTCGCCAACGGCCCCGGCGATCCCGAGCCCTGCGACTACGCCATCGAGGCGACGCGCGCGGTCATCGAGCGCGGCCTGCCGATCTTCGGCATCTGCCTCGGCCACCAGATCATGGCGCTGGCCTGCGGCGCCCGCACCTACAAGATGAAGTTCGGCCACCACGGCGCCAATCACCCGGTCAAGGACCTCGACAGCGGCCGGGTCAGCATCACGAGCCAGAACCACGGCTTCGCGGTCGACCCGAAGTCGTTGCCGGCGACGCTGCGCCCGACCCACGTGTCGCTGTTCGATGGCACGCTGCAAGGCCTGGCCCACGTCGACAAGCCCGCGTTCTGCTTCCAGGGCCATCCGGAAGCCTCGCCCGGGCCGCACGACATCGGCTACCTGTTCGACCGCTTCGTCGGCCTGATGGACGACGCCAAAGGCGCTGCATCGCGGCCAGAGCACGCCGGGGGCGCCCATGCCTAAGCGCACCGACCTGCACACCATCCTCATCATTGGCGCCGGGCCGATCGTCATCGGCCAAGCTTGCGAGTTCGACTACTCGGGCGCCCAGGCCTGCAAGGCGCTGCGCGAGGAGGGATACCGCGTCGTCCTC
>JANXWR010000366.1 GCA_025351025.1 Burkholderiales bacterium
CCGGCTTGCCGTGGACAACGCGTTGCGTTGCCCACCGCGCCGACCTTCGCCCACAAGCTCCACAGCCTCCCACCACTATCTGAGACCCTGAACCTCAGACACAAGATCTATCGGGACGACAACCATTCTGGCGCGGGGGGGGACGTCGGGCGCTGCTAGATTGATCGGACTAATTGAACGATAGCGCGATAGCGGCGGCTGAGGGTCGTCGGCTTGCCGCGCCCGTCCTGCACCCGACGGGGCCACGATCTTTTTACTTTGAAAAGCGCTGGAATCAAGGAATCATGGGCAATTACCACAAACGCGAGGTTGCGCGACGACCCGCTTGGAGCAGATCTCGAAGCCCACGCCAGGGCAAATGATCCGTGACGTTAAGGTTTTGGCGGCGCAGGTGGAGTCGGCGGCGTTTGCGGCGAAGGGACTTTGGGATTCGCAGGTACAGGTGGCTTGTTCGCCATGTGGTGCCCGATCGCGCACCCAGCAGCGGCGCCCAAAATGGCGTGATGGCCGGCAACGTGACCGCCTACGGCGCCGACTGCGGCGCCCTTGAGACAGCCCTTAGCCGAGGCGCCCTCAGCGAATCCCAATGAAGCAAGCTAGACGCAACTAAGGCTGATTGGTCTCATTTCATTCTCCTACTAGCTGCAGGCCTTGCCGTGGTCCGCGTGGTAGCCCTTGGCTTTCGCGTCGGCTTCTGACATGTATTCGCCATGCTTGGTCTTGCCGTAGTATTTGTCGCCGCTGCAGTGGTACACCTTGGTGCTGGTATTGCTCCATACATTGCCGTTGCCGCCTCCCGGGGCAACCGACATTGGTGCCGGGGCCATGCGGCCCCCCGCGGTCGTGGTTGTCGTCTTGGTCGTCGTGGTGGAAGCTGCCGGCGTGGTCGCGGTGGTAGTGGCGGTCGCGACCGGCGCCGCCGGCGCAGCCACCTCGTACCATTCCTTGACCCCCTTGTGGCCACGGCAGGCACCCTTTTTCTCGGCGCTCGATGAGTAGCTCCCGTCGTTGCAGACGCCCATTGTTCCGACCGGGGCGCCAGCGGGCGGGCCGGCGAACGCGCCGACGCAGGTAAAGATACCTATAACCATCGTCGATTTGAGAAGCATCTTCATGGCGACACCAGAAATTGAGTGCAATAAATTTAGGACGGACCGTTCTCGATATCAGTAGGACAACACCGCTAGAAATCAGCGTTCGCGCACGGTACCGAGCCTGCGGCCGCTCGCGACGGCGTCCACGCCGGTCGCAAGCCCCTGCCCGACCCGCCGGCCATCGGCGTCGATGGTAATTCCGACCTGAATCGGGAGATGGGCAGCCGGCGGGGGAAATGCAGCTCGGCTTGTCGGCGCGGACCGGGCGCTCCACGTTTATAGGGGCACACCGCCGCCCATCCGCCGATACCAGGGTTATGCGAAGAAACGTAGTCTTTGGTAAAGCGGGCTCTGGCGACACCGTGCGGGCGTATATCTGGTCCGCTGTGAAGACCGGGCGCTCGTTTAGGCTGCGTCATCGACGACCTCCAGGGAGACACGTAGTGTCCGAGTTCCGCAAGATCACTCTGGTTGTTTCGCTGGCCGTGGCGTCGGTGTCGAGCCCGGCGCTCGCACAATCGCAGGTGCCATCGCGCGAAGCCGGGCATACCGGGATCGCTGTCGAAGGCTTCCTGATCGAGCGCGTGCCCCGTCTCGCCTCCGGCGTGCCGCTCAACTTCAGCGTGTTCGGCACCGAGCACGCCGCCGTGAGCGTGTACGTGGAAGGTGTGACCGGCCTCGTCGAGTTGCTGGAGGTCCAGCCCGGCGTGTACGAAGGTAGCCACGTGATCGACGACGACGACTCCTTGCGAAGCGACAGTCAGGTCGTCGCCACGATGCAGCGCCGCGGCCAGGTCGCCCGCGCAACCTTCGGCGAGCCGCTGGTGCTGGCACCGGTCGCGCTGCCGTGGGGCGAAGCGCGATCGACGAGCCCGGTCGAGGTCACGCCTATGCCCGCGCCTGCCCGAAGCGAGAGGTCGGGCCCGGCTCAAGCACAAGCTTACCCGCCCCGCTGCGTGGATTGCGCCGTCGTGGAATCCATCCGCGTGGTTGAGGCGCCCAAGCCCGACGACCTCCACGGCAAGCTCAAGCGGGCGCTCGAAGAGCACCAGCGGCGCGTGCTGGGCGTGCTCGACGCCATCGGCCTGCCGTTCGCGGGGCGGGAGCGCGAGCGTCTCGTCGAGCACACGATGGCGTTCGATGTTGTGCTGCGTTTCGAAGACGGGCGGGCCGTGACGCGCCGTTACGCTACGCGGCCGGGTTTTGGTGTCGGCGACACCGTGACCTTGCCGGCGACAGGCGGGCGCCTCGCCGCCGATTCCTGACGCGCCGCGCCACTCGCGCATGCCCGCTTCGCCCGCTGTTGCCGCTACGGCGCCTTCGGCGCAAGCACGGTCGTCGCCCGATTCGCGCGACTGGGCCGTGCGCGTGCCGGGCCTCGTCGAGCTCGCGGCCACGCTGGCCGTCGTCGCGGTGCTGTGGCCTTTCTTCGAAGCCGCCGCCGGCCTGGACAGCGGCCGCGATGCGCGCTTCCTCGATCGCGGCGCCCTCGTCGCCGGCCTGCCGGAGGCGGCTCTGCCCGAGGCCTGCCGGCAGGCCTCGGCGCCCGCCGACCTCGCCGTGCGCGAGGGTCTCTGCAGCTGGCGCGACATGGGGCACACGAATGCGCCGCTCGACGCCTTGCCGATCGGCCTCGTCACCAAGCTCGAACGCACCGTGCAGGCCTTCGCGGCGCCGCTGCAAGACTTCGCGGCGCGGCGCGACGCGCTGAGCAGAGACGCCGAGGCCGGCTCAGCGGCTTTGCGCGACAACGGCGACGCCGTGGCCGCGCTCGAGGCCGGTATCGCGCCCTACATCGCGCGCTATCGGCTCGCCGCGGGGGACACGGCCGGCCCGGCGCCGCTGGGCTGCGCGGCTCGCTGGGTTCGCGGCGCGTTCGCCGCGACGGTAACCGGGCAAGTCGCAGGCGACACGCAAGCCTGGCGCGCCAACGCGACGCTGCTCCTCGCCGCCGCCCTCGACGGCAAGCCGGCCGCCGCGGCGCTTGCCGATGAGGCCCGCCTGCCCCGCGGCGACGCTGCCGCTCTGGCCGGTTGCCCAGGCATCGTTGAATCGCTGGCGTCGGCGTCGACGTTGATGGCCGATGCGCGCCAGGCCGAGACGCGGGCGCGCAAGAACGACGCAATGCGTGCATTGGCGCAGACCGCTGGCCTTCAGTGGGCCGCCGCTGTGCTGCTCGGCTATGCCTTCCTGCTCTGGAGCCGGCGTGCCGCGCGGCCGCTGCTCGGCGCCGGCATAGCGCTGGTCACCTGGTCGGTCGCTGGCTGGCTCGCGCGCGTGCCCTGGCCCTTCGCCGGGGCGCATGGCTTCGTGCAGGCGCGGCCCGGGGCGGGCTGGTCCGGCACGCCCTCTCTCTTCGTCGCCGCGCCGGCAGTGGCGGGCGTGCTGCTCGTGGCCCTGGCCCTGTCGCGCCCAAGGGCGCCGGTCGAGGCGCCGCAGGCGATGAGCTCTCGTATCGGCTACGCCGGCTTCGCGGCTGGCCTCGGTCTGGGCGCCCTGCTCCTCCTCGACCTCTCCTTCGACGGCCACCCCGGCAACCGCTATCTCGCCCTCTACCACCAGGGCCATCTCTGGCTCGCCATGACGCTGCTCTCTGTGCTGCTGTTCGCACGGCGCCGACTGTCGACGGGTCTGGCGTGGGCGCTCTCGATCGGCGCCGAGGCGAATGTGCGGCTCGAACGGCGTCTTGGCGCAGGCGGCGCGGGCCTTTTGCTCGCCTCGATCTCGCTGGCCGGCGTGTTCGCCCTCGCCGTCGCCCTGGCCAACATGCGCCAGCTCACGTCTGAGCTCGGCCGTATCTGGCTGATCGGCGGCGCGGCCTGGTTCTTCTTCCTGCGCGCCGGGCCGATGACGGAGCGGCTCGCGCGCGACGGTGCCGCGGGGGTCTCCTTCGTACGCTACGCGTGGCCGATGCTCTTCCTCGTCGGCGTGCTCGTCGCGGCCATGTTCGCCACCCACGACATGGGCCCGCTCCTCATCGCGGGCTATGCCTCGGGCGCCTTCGTGGCGGCGGCTGTGGCGATGTGGTGGCATCACCGCGGCGGCCGCGTCGTCGAATCGGTCGGCGCGGCCGGCCTTCTGTTCGCAGCCTGGATCGCGGGGGTCACATGGGCGCTCTTTCGCGTCGGCGCCTACGACGCGGTGACCGCCAGCCGGCTCGAAAGCGTAGCCGCGCCCTTCGCCTCGATTAACGACCAGCTCGCCTTGGTCTCCTGGTTTCAGCAGGCGGCGCCGGCCGGCGGCTTCGGTATCGGTGCGGTGCCGTGGTGCGGCTTCGCCGTCGAGCGCTGCGCAGGCGTGCCGGCGCAGATCCATAGCGACTACACCTTCACCGCTCTGGTCGGCCTGTTCGGGCCGCTCGCAGCGTGGGGCATCTCGATCGGCACCGCGCTATGGCTGCACCGGCTGATCCGGCACCACGGTCGTGTCACGCGCGGCGAGCCCCGCCTCGTCGAGCGCGGCGGCCGCCTCGTGATCGACGGCCAGGCGCTGATCAGCTGGATCGCCGTGGCGTGGGTCGTGCATGCAACGACGCAGCTCCTCGTCACCGTCGCCGGCAACCTCGCCGTGCTGCCGCTCACCGGCGTGACCTTCCCCTTCGTGAGCTTTGGCATGACGTCGCTGCTCGTCAACGTCGGCTTCCTCGCCATGTGCCTCAACGTCGACATGCCGCACGGAGGGCCGCGATGGCTGAACGCCGCAAGCTGACACTGCTCGAGTGCGCCATCGCCGCCAGCCTGGTGCTGGTGCCGCTCATGTTCGGCATCGTCCTGCTGGTCGCGGTAGTCCGCCCTGCCGACCTCGATCTTGCTTGGCGCTCGGCCCGCAACGACCACTACGTGAGCGTACGTCAGGTCGCCGCCCTGAAGACTTTCGAGGCCGCGATCGTCGAACGCGGTGACGCGCCGGCATTGTCGGTCAGCGCCGGGAAGGTGCTCGACGGCGTCGCCGGCTGCCGGCGCGAGTGGCGCGAAGATCGCGGCCCGCTCGTCTCGCTGCGTCGCTTCCTGCTTGGTGGCGGCGACGAGGCGGCGCCGGCCGAGCAGATCGCCGCGCAGCTCGGCGAGCTTGATGACGCCCTATTGCGCTTCGGCGCGCGCCCGGAACACCGCTTCGCGCGGCCGATCGGGCTAGACACGGCGCGCTGGTTCGCGGCGGCCGATGAAGCGCTCGCCACGCCGGTCGATGCTGGCGGCGCGCCCGGCCAGGTCTTCCGCATGCGTTGCGCCGATCTCGCCGCCGCCCTCGGTACCCTGCGGCGCGGCGATGCCGCGATGCTCGACGCGCTGGCCTGGCGCAGCACCACGGGCCGCGCGACGGTTGCGCGCTGGCGCGATGAGCAGCAGGTGCAGGTGAGCGAGCACGACGTGATGCGGCGCAATCCGTGGAGCGGCGCCGCTGGCTGCATCTACTTCAGCGACCCCGCCTCCGGCGCTAGCGCCGCCGCGAATGCTGCCAATCCGCGGGCCGCCGCGGGCGGCGCAGTCGCGACCCGCGCCTTCCTCGCGGGCCGGCGGAGCCTGCAGCGCACGCTATGCACGACCGCGGCGCTGAGCGGCACGCCGGAGGCGGGCGCACTTGGCACGCGCGCTGCAACGTCGCTGCCGGGCGAACCCGGCCCTGCCGACGCCGCCGATGACCCACGCTGGCAGGTGCCGCCCTCCCTGTTCGCGCTGCTGCAGCCGCTCGAGTCGCTGCGCCAGCCGACCGGTGCGCTCTACCGCCGCTACACCGAGAGCGACGAGCCGCTCGACCCGCTGCACCGCGAGCCGCCCGGTCCCGGCCGCCGTAACCGCGTCGACCTCAACGGCGCGCCGCTCGATGTCGGCTACTCGATCGACATCACGATCGACCCGGCGCTGCAAGCGCTCGCGCAGAAGATGGCCGCCTGCTACACCGGCCGACAGTCGATTTGCCGGGCTCTCGGCGTGCATCGGCACGAAGACGGCGACGGCCCGATCGGCGCGAAGC
>JANXWR010000386.1 GCA_025351025.1 Burkholderiales bacterium
TACTGAAACGCGCGGGTCCAGAAGCATTCAATCAACCAGCACAAAGTCGATGAAGCCACGCTCTACGTTTGCGACTACGAGCTTGACGCGGGTCCGCTGACCGACTTCGAGCTCGGGCAGCCGACCCACGAGCTTTCCCTCGACCGGGGGCGTGAAAACGCGGACCCAGGTGTCGCTCACCGAACGGCCGGTCACGATGGCGTCGAACTGTTGGCCGATATGCGATTGGAGAAGCAGCGCAGCCTCGGACTTTCGCATTCGGCGCTCGACCTTCTGTACCGCATCTTCCTGCTCCGTGCAGTGCTGTGCGAGTGCCTCGAGTTCGGCAAGGTTGTACGGCGGAAGGGTCCCGGCGAGCAACCCCTTGAGCATTCGCGACGTGATCAGGTCCGGAAAGCGGCGGTTCGGGGCTGTCGAATGCGTGTAGTCGGGCAGGGCTAGGCCGAAGTGACCGATCGGTTGGCCGCCAGGCTGCTCCACGACATACTCGCCCCGTCCCATCAACTTGACGATGACAAGCGAAAGGTCGGGGAAACGCACGGGATCCGCCGTGCGACGTCTGGCAAGAAATCCGCCGAGCGCCCGCGAATCCGGCTCCCTGGGCAACGACTCGCCGTACTTCGCGGCTACTTCGACGATCCGCAGCCATCGCTCGGGAGATCGGACCACGCGACGCAAGGACGCGCCGCCACCGCTTGCGAGAAAGCGGGCGGCGTGCTCGTTGGTTGCGATCATCAGTTCCTCGATCAGCTGGCGCGCCCGGTTCTGCACCTGCTGTTGAATGTCGATTACACGGTCGCCCTCGAACACTGCGCGCGGCTGAAAGGTCTCGAATTCAAGGGAACCCTGAGCATGCCGACGCGCGCGCAAGCGTTTGGCAACGGCGTCTTGCGTGCGCAGTTGGACGTCCATACCGGGCGCCGCACCGGCCGCCTTCGGCAAATCGCCTGCGCCCTCGATCCACGCGGCGACCGCGTCGTAGGCCAACTGCGCCTTGTTGCGCACCGTCGCCCGATAGACGGTCGCCCCCGTGATGGAAGCGTCGGCAGCGACGATCACCTGTGTCACGACGGCGAGCCGGTCCTGGCCGAAGTTGAGCGAAGTCAGGTCGGTCGACAGGCGCTCCGGCAACATCGGGAACACCTTCGCCGAGGTATACACCGATGTGGTGTTGACCCGGGCGTGCTCGTCGATGGCCGATCCGTTCTTGACGAGCGCATCGACATCAGCCACGGCCACCAGGATCTTGACGGCGCCGCCGCCCAGCGACTCGCATGCCGTCAGTTGGTCGAGGTCGAGCGAGTCGTCGTTGTCGATCGAACACCAGGGCAGGGCAGTGAGATCCCGGAGCCGCGAATCGGTGTCCACGGCAGGTCCTGTGATCGAAGACAGCTGTTGCGCGACACCCGCCGGATACTCCGGCTCCAGTCCACGCTCGGACATCACTTCAATCGCAATGCGTACGAGGTCCCTTCGAGTGTAAGAATGTGCCGTGTTCATGGGCCAATGTAGCTCAGCCAAAGGGGAAGCCGATGCCGGCGATCTCCCGTGCCGGCGAGAGACAGGGGCCATCGACTAGCGTGCACGCCTTGAAGCGATCGTCGATCGAGTCTGCGTTGCGGGCCGAAGTACGCCGAACACCACGATGGCGACCAGAGACAACGCCGCAGCCAGCGCGAATGCGAAGCGGGGCGCGACCAGCCACAATGCGCCCGCCGCCAGCGAGGCCGGCAGATAGAGCGCGCCGGTCACGAAGTTGTAGATGCCGATGGCCGTGGCACGGCGTTCCGGCTCGATGTCGGCAATGAAGGCCTTGCTCTGCGACTCGTCGATCGCGAAGAAAAGCCCGTAGACCGCGAACAACGTGATGACCTCCCACCGGCTGCTGACAAACACGGCGCCGAGATTGAGCGCTCCGTAGAGGGCGTAGCCGAGCACGACGATGCGGCTGCGGCCAACCCGGTCGCCGAGCCAGCCCACGAGCGGGGCGGCGATCACGCAGGTGAGGTTGAACAAGGCGTAGAGCAGCACGATGTTCTTCACGCCGAAGCCGACCTCATGCGCCTTCAGCAAGAGGAAGCCCAGGCTGTAGTACGCCAAGGCGAAGACCCCGGCCGGGACCAGGGAGCGCTTGAATCCCGGGCTCAGCGCGTGCCAGTTTCGGCCGATGCGTTCGCGTTCGTGGCGGGCGCCCGGCCGGTCCTTGACGAACGTCAGCACCACGACGCTGAGCACGGCCGGAACGAAGGCAACCCAGAATAGCGTGCGGTAGCCCTCGGCGGACTCGCCGAGCCACGACAGCAACGCGTACGCGACGAGCGGCCCCATCACGGCCCCAGCCTTGTCGAGCGCCTTGTGCACGCCGAACGAGAAACCTCGCGTCTGCGCATCGGCGATGGACGACAACCACGCGTCGCGCGGCGGGCCGCGAAAGCCCTTGCCGAGCCGCTCGACGACACGAAAGGTGCCGAGGCCAGCAATCGAGGTCGACACCAGCAGGATCGTTTTGGCCAGCGTCGAGAAGGCGTAGCCCGCGAGCGTGAAAACCTTGCGTTCCCCGCTGCGGTCCGACAGCCAGCCAGCGACGTAATTTAACGAAGACGCCGAGAAGTCGGCGAGCCCCTCGATCAGACCAAGCAAGGCAGTCGATGCGCCCGCGACCGTGGTGACGAAGATCGCAAACACCGAAAAGATCATCTCCGAGCTGAGGTCGGTAAGGAAGCTGACCAGGCCGAGCTTGAGGACGTCCGGGTGGAGGTTCAAACGGTTGTTCGTCGCAGCCACCGGCGTTGGCACTTCCCTATCCGGACGGCGGATCATCGGGGGCTCCCGTTCTTCGGCGTTCCGGGAGCTGGGCCGCAGTGACGCTGCTGGCGGAGGGCCTGGCGGCCTTTGCGTTTCTAGGCAGCCAGCGCAGCCTTCGATCAAGCCGCGTCTTGTGCCAGTCGACCCGGGTGAAGGCATAGACGAAGGCGAGCATCGCCAGCTGAGACAGCGCAAAGTACAGCCACGAGCCGGTCAAGCTCCTCTCGGACTCGAAGTGTTGCGACACCGCGGACCCGCCCGCAAAGGCGGCGGCATAGCTGACCACGCGGCCGATGAAGAATGGAATGGCCAGCAGGTGGAGCGGCGCGGTGGTCAGCCCGTAGGCCAGGAAAAGCACGTTCGAAGGCAGCGGACTGAACGCGAACAACAGGAACGCCACCGCGCTGGCAGCACGGCGGCGCTCGATCATCTTGGCAACGACCGCGAGGTTGTCGCGCATCGCGGGGCCGACCCAACGGCTGCGCGCGATGCGTTGCGCGAGATGTGCAAGCATGACGCGACCGCCCGTGGCGGCAGTGGCCGCGACGAGTGCCACGAGCCATGGGGTGGTGTCGGGGTTCCTGAACCCGAAGAGCGACATCGCCATCAGGTCGGCGGCGCGAACGCGGGCACGACTTTGAGTGCGAAAACGACCAAGAACAGTAGCGCCAATGAAGCCATCGGCGCATTCTGCAACTCGCAGATAGGCCTCGGACCCATCACGGAGGCGAGGGGGATTGCGCGCGCCGGCAAGTAAACGCAAAGCTTGCTCAGCCCCAGCTCTTGCGAAGAACGACAGGGAACCGGTAGATCCTGATGGTTGCGATGGCAGCTTCTACGCCAAGCGGGTGCTGGACCCTCTTTCTAGCGCGTTCCTGCTCCGTTCAGTGCGATAGCGGATTAATAGCCGGTCCTCGATGTTCGGGCGCGCAACGAGGGCTGCGATCACGTCGTCGAGACCTCGCGTTCCGTTGTCGTCCAGCAGCAGCCGCACGCGCACGCCGCGGTCGGCGGCGCGACGCAGGGCGTTGAGCAGCAAGGTGCCGGTGAGGTCGTTCTGCCAGATGTAGTACTGAACGTCGAGGCTCCGCTCCGCGATATCGGCGAGGCGGACGCGCGCTGCGAAAGCATCGCGTCCGTTGACTAGACGCAACAGTCCCGATTGGCCGGGATGCTCGTGCGTCAAGAGACCTGCCGCCTTGCCAAGCCGGGTCTCGCCCGTGCCAATCAGTGCCACCGAGCGCGTCCGCTCCCCGAGCGAGGGCAGGCCTGCGCATCCGTTCAGAAATGTGGCGCACAGGACAACCGCCAGCAGGCGGCACTCGAGGTCAGTGCGACACAAGCGAATATCGATCCTTGCTCAGAAGCAGGTTCTTCGTTACGCCGCCCAGAACCCATTCGCGCAACCTGCTATGGCCGTATGCACCGGCGACGATGAGGTCGGCGCCCAAGTCCTGCAAGAGCCCAGAGAGCGTTGGCATCATCGCTGATGGAGGGCGAGGCGACCTGCTCTGCGGTCACGCCGTGCCGCCCAAGCCAATGCGCGACATCGGCGAGTTGCGCACGAGCATTCCCCAGGTCTTCCTCCGCCGCGATCGCTCCAAGAGTTACGCGCGCGGCCTGCTTTAAGAGCGGCAGTGCGTCGGTGATAGCGCGACGCGACTCACGCGTGTCTTTCCAGCCGATCAGTACCTGTTCCAGCCGCAGTTCCCGGGCCGCCAGAGGAACGATCAGGACGGGCCGCGCGACCTGCAAAACCAAGCCCCCAGTGTTGACGGCCCGCGACGAGTCAAACATGTCACCACGGGCGATCCCCGTCAGGACGAGGTCGGCGGCGCGGGCTTCGTGGGCCAGGAATTCCAGCACGGGACCGTAAGCGGCGGTAGAACGCCACTCGAGACGATCTACCTTTGATGACAGCGTCGACCGGAACTCAGACTCGGCCGCCTTGATCTCTTCGTCGATCCCCTTCTGCTCCTGAGCCACGATGTCGCCGCTGTAGCCCTCGGCGTAATACATCTGCATCGGCTGACACCCGGCGATCCCAATTACGGCGCTTTGAAAGCGCTTCGCGAAGTCGACAGCCACTCCCAGCAAGACCCCGTTCGATCGTCCCAGCTCCAAGTGCACCATTAGCGTTGAATAGGTCATTGAGCGGACTCCCGACAGGCAAGAAGCCAAGCGTGCGGGATGCTGGGCTGCGCGTCTGTGCGCTGTGACACGGACATCCTCGACGACCGCAAATCTTGCCTCCTCGGGCACGCAGGCTGGCAATCGCTGCCCGCATGAGACCGATGATGAAGCTATCCCGTCGAGCTGCTCCACGAGGCGGGGGCCCAGGGAATTAGGATCTCGCTGCCGCGCGCGCGGGGTAGACACGCCCTTCGTGGGCGAGCGGCCGATTGCGCTCGCGCCACCCTCTGGGGAGAGTCCTCAGGTCACAGCTTGTCGAAGTCGCTCTTCGAGCTGCAACTCGAGCGCTTCGACTGTCGAGCAGGCCTGCATGTAAAACTCTTCTTGCCCCGGCGCCCGAAGCGCGTCAAGCTCTTCCTCAGCCACCCTGATGCGCTGCTTGAGAGACGCAATGGTTTCCAGTGACGGAACCTCGTCGAGTTGCGGAACCAGCATGCCGCGGCGTACCGCAGGACGATCCCCGACGACCTTCAGCCACCTGTAGATTGCAGGCTTGGATGCGAGGCAGTCGGCCAGCACATGGTCGAGGCGGGTCGAAACGAAGAAGGTCCACGTGTAAGCGGCCATGTCGGCGATGGAGTAGTTGCTTCCCCCGAGAAAAGAGCAGTCGCTCAGGCGCCGATCCATCACACCGAGCAGGCGATCCGCCTCCCGCGTAAATCGATCGGTGGCAAGCGGCGCTTTGCCCGGCGACCGCAGCGAGAAGAAGTTGAGCTGGCCAACCATGGGCCCAAGCCCGCCGATGCTCCAATGCAGCCATTCCATCGAGGCGTACCGCGCCGCTCCGGACGGCGCCAGAAAGCGCCCGGTCTTCTCGGCCTGATAGGTCAGGATGGCGCCGCTTTCGAACACGGCGAGCGTGCCGCCTTCGGCTTCTTCGTCAACGAGCGCGGGATCTTGTTGTTCGGTGAAATTCTCAGGAACTCGGATTTCAATTGCTGGTCGCGACCGATGTCGATCGGGCGTACCACATAACGCAAGCCGAGCTCCTCGAGCATGATCGAAATCTTGCGACCGTTCGGAGTGTTCCAGGTGTAGAGAACGAGGCTCATCGCGGCCGTCTCAGCACAACGTCGGACGGTTCGCAACAGGGGAGATCAAATAATGGCCGCAAGTACAGTTCGACCAGGTTCGTCCACAGCCAGCCGTGAACGCTGTCCGATGCGATGGCGCTGAAAAACGCGCGAATGTTGCAGCCGTAGTCGAGCTTGGCCGCGTTTCCAAGTAGTAAATCACCGAGTACCGAGGCCATTAAATTGCGCCCGACCGGGTTCGCGAATGCCGGTGCGAGCGCTGCCGATTCATAAGTTGCGACTGTCACCACTTGCCTTCTAGCGGCTCCGGTCCAAACGGTCTGTGCTCCAGCGTACATCCGACACTCCATGCAGCGCGTCGTCGTTGTTCAGCGAGCGACCAGAGAAATTGCCCCTTTGCTCGCTAAAAAGGAGGGAGAACCGCGGCACCGGAAGCGGCCCGCGCGCAGACCAGCCAGGGCCTGGTTCGCCTGCTGCAGCAGGTAGCGTGTTTTTCTGGTGACGATGCCCATCGTCTGCGCTTGGCGAAGCAAGTCGAGGCCGTCCTAGCGGGTGA
>JANXWR010000399.1 GCA_025351025.1 Burkholderiales bacterium
AAAAGCTCGTCGCCCGCGCTGCGGGACGCGCTCACGTGGCGCCCGGCGAGATCGTCACCTGCCGCGTCGATCTGGCCATGTTCCACGACTCGAGCGGCCCGCGCCGGCTGCAGCCGATGCTGGCCGAGCTCGGCGCGCAGATCTGGGACAAGAGCAAGGTCGTGCTCGTGATCGACCACTACGTACCCGAGACCGACGACGAATCGCGCCGCATCGTGCGCATCGCGCGCGACTGGGCCGCCGAGCAGCGCCTGCCCCATGTCTACGACTCGCAAGGCATCTGTCACGTGGTCGTGCCCCAGCACGGCCACCTGCGGCCGGGCATGTTCTGCGTCGGCGGCGACTCGCACTCGCCCACCGGCGGCGCGTTCGGCGCCTACATGTTCGGCATCGGCGCGACCGAGATGCTGGGCGTCGTGACCAGCGGCGAGATATGGCTGCAGGTGCCCGAGACGATCTTCATGCAATGGAACGGCCGGCTCGCCGATGGCGTGAGCGCCAAGGACATGATGCTGGCGATGCTGGGGCGGCACGGCATGAACGGCGGTGCGTACCAGGCGGTGGAGTTCTGCGGCAGTGCCGTGCGTGCGCTGGCCATGCAGGAGCGCATGACGCTCGCCAACATGAGCGCCGAGCTGGGTGCGCAGGCCGGCCTGGTGGCGCCGGATGAGACCACGCGCACCTGGCTGGCCGCGCACGGCGCGCCGGAAGTCAACATCGCGCCATGGCACAGCGACGACCATGCGCCCGGCGCGCGCCATGTATTCGACGCCGACGCGCTGGCACCGCAGATCGCGCTGCCGCACAGCCCGGCCAACGTCCGCGGCGTCGACGAGCTTGCGCCGACCCGGATCGACATCGCCTATCTCGGCGCCTGCACAGGCGCCAAGCTCGACGACCTGCGCGCCGCGGCCCGGGTCCTCGCGGGGCGACGCATCGCGCCTCATGTGCAGTTGCTGGTCGCACCGGCCAGCGTGCGCGACGCGGCCGAGGCCGAATCCCAAGGCGTGATGCGCACGCTGCTCGATGCCGGCGCCACGCTGCTGCCCAGCGCCTGCGGCGCCTGCGCAGGCTATGGCAGCAGCATCCCCGAGGGCAGCACCGTCGTCTCGTCGACCGCGCGCAACTTCAAGGGCCGCATGGGCGCGGCGACGGCGCAGGTGTACCTCGGTTCGCCCTACACCGTCGCCGCGTCGGCCGTGCGCGGCGCGATCAGCGATGCGCGCGAGATGCTGGCGAGCCGCGCACCAGCCGCCACGGATGGAGGGCAAGCGTGAGGACCTGGAAGCTCCCTGCCGACGTGGACACCGATCAGCTCGCTCCCGGCGCGACGATGAAGCACGGCATCGAGGTCACCGCACGCCACTGCCTCGAGACGGTGCGCCCCGCGTTTGCGCTCGGGGTGCAGCGCGGCGACGTGGTCGTCGCCGGGCCGCACTTCGGCATCGGCTCCTCGCGCGAGCAGGCGGCCAGCGTCCTGGTGCACCTGGGGCTGGCGGCAGTGATCGCGCCTTCCTACTCGGGTCTGTATTTTCGCAACGCCTTCAATGTCGGCCTGCTGCTGTTGACCGCTCCCGACACTGACCTGATCGATGACGGCGAGGCCATCAGCTTCGACGCCCGCGCCGGCGTGGTTACCCGTGCCGACGGCACCTCGCTGCGCTGCGATCCAATCCCGGCCTTCCTGCTCGACATGGTCGACGCGGGCGGCCTGCTGCCCCAGCTGAAACGACGCTTGACGAACCCGATGGAGAGACCATGAGCCGACCTGAATTCGACCTGCTGATCAAGGGCGTGCGCGTCGTGCGCCCGCAAGGCAACGCCGTGCACGACGCCGACATTGCCATCGCCGGCGGCAAGATCGCCAAGGTGGCGCCGGCCATCGACCCGGCGCGCGCCGGAGAAGTCTTCGCCGGCAAGGGCCGGCTCGCCTTTCCCGGCGTGGTCGACGCGCACATGCACAGCGGCATTTACTCGCCGCTGGAGGAAGACGCGGTGAGCGAAAGCAAGGCGGCGGCGATGGGCGGCGTGACCTCGAGCCTCAACTACTTTCGCACCGGCCAGTACTACCTGAACAAGGGCGGCCGCTACGCCAAGTTCTTCCCGAAAGTGCTCAAGGCCAGCAAGAACCGTTTCCACGTCGACTACGGCTACCACCTGGCGCCGATGGACAAGACGCACATCGACGAGATCCCGATGCTGATCGAGAGGCACGGCGTGGCCAGCTTCAAGATCTTCATGTTCTACGGCTCGCACGGGCTGCACGGCGCGAGCGATTCGCAGCGCGAGTTCCTGATGATCGGCAAGGACGAGCGCTACGATGTCGCCCACTTCGAATTCGTGATGCGCGGCATCCAGGCCGCGCGCGAGAAGATGCCCGAGCAGGCAAAGCAGATCTCGCTCTCGCTGCATTGCGAAACGGCCGAGATCATGACGGCCTACACCCGGATCGTCGAGAAGGACAAGTCGCAAAAGGGCTTGGCCGCGTACAGCGCATCGCGCCCGCAGCATTCCGAAGGCCTGGCCGTCTTCATCGCCAGCTACCTGGCCCATGAAACGGCGCTGACCAACATCAACCTGCTGCACCTGAGCTCGCGCAAGGCCGTGCAGGCGGCCCTGATGATGGCCGACGTGTTCCCGCACATCGACTTCCGGCGCGAAGTGACGATCGGCCACCTGATGCTCGACACGACGTCGAAGGCGGCGGAGCTGGCCAAGGTGAACCCGCCGATACGCCCGCGCGAAGACGTCGAGTTCCTGTGGGATGCGCTGCTCGCCGGCGAGCTCGACTGGGTGGTCAGCGACCACGCGTGCTGCCGCCACGAGATGAAGATCCCGAAGCGCTATTTCGGCAACATTTGGATGGCCAAGAGCGGCTTCGGCGGTACCGAGTATCTGTTGCCCGCGCTGGTGAGCGAAGGCACGCGCCGCGGCATGAGCTACAACCACATGGCCCGCGTGACGAGCTGGAACCCAGCGCAGCGCTTCGGCCTGAACCGCAAGGGCGACATCGCCGAAGGTTACGACGCCGACATCGCGCTCGTCGACCCGGCGCGCACCTGGACCATCGCCGCCAGGGACTCGCCATCGACCCAGGGCTACACGCCGTTCGAGGGGCTGGAGATGTCGGCGCGCGTCGATGCCACGTTCCTGCGCGGCATGAAGATCTTCGAAGACGGCCAGGTGATCGGCA
>JANXWR010000039.1 GCA_025351025.1 Burkholderiales bacterium
GTACGCCGGCGAATCCCAGAAACTGTGAATCGCCTCCATTGTCGGGAACTCGAACACCACCAGGCGCCGGCCGTCGTGCGAGCCCTCGAGCACCTCGACCTCGGCGCCCCGGATGAGGTAGCGGCCGCCGAAGCGCTGGGCGAGCGGACCGACCGCGGCGCGGTAGTCGGACCAGCTCTCTGGGCGAGTGACCTTGATTTGAACGATCAGGTAGGCAGGCATGTGCGTCTCCCCAAGACTCGCCGCCATCCTACTATCGATAAAATATGTTATCAATAGCTTAAGCTGGTGAGCCCCCACCGACAGCGGCGCTTCAGCCCAACGTGGTCGGCTTCTCGCGCTCGACCGTTCTGCCGATCGAAGGCGGCCAGCGCATCGCCGTGCCGCCAAATTGCGGGCACGCCCTACTGTTTCGCCAGCCGGGCCCGGCCCACCGGCGTGCCTTTTTCGCGAGTGCATGGCAGCGCCGCGCTACGAATCTCGTTCAGCAAGTGAGGAGCGTCTTTCCGTCGCAGATGTTCGCCGCCCCAATCATGTCCACTGTAGCGACCGCGTCTCGCAACGCCGCAGGCCGATGGCGTCGCGCCGCGGCTGGGCTCGTTTTCGTCGCGGGCCCGGCTATCGCTCAGGCGCCCACCGCGCTGCCGACCAGCGTCGTCTCGACGTGGCGCCTCGCCGCGCGCATCGTCGCCGTCGGCCTGCCCGGCGTCGCCGGCGTGCGCCAGATCGGCCGCTTCCATACCGGCGGCCCGATCCCCGGCAATCCCGAATTCCTGCTGCAGACCGACGCCGGCCGCGTCCTCGACCCGCAGCGGCTGATGGTCGCCGTCGCCGACAACTTCGGCGCGCCGCGTGCGGGCTCGGCCGAGCAGGCGGGCGCGATCCTCTCGATCGATCCGCGTGGCACGGCGCCGCTCGACGTGCCGCGCGACTTCGCCGCGCGCGGCGGCCAGGCCTCGGCGCTCGACGGCGCCGTGCGCCTCTACAGCGCGCAGAGCCCGCCGTTCCTCAACGCGCGCTTCAACCGAAGCGCTCGCACGGCGACGGAAGCCGCGACCTCCGGACCGCGCTACATCTCGATCAACAACGCCTTCGGCCGACCGTGGATCGCCAACGCGCCGCTTGGCCTCGGCGGCGAGGGCAGCCTCAGCGTCGTCGACCCCGACGGCGCGCCGCTCGCCAACGCACCGAGCGACGATGCGGGCGGCGTCTTCCTCGGTGCCGCGACCGCGCGCCGGCAAGTGGCCAAGGGCATGGCCAGCACGCTCATTGGCAAGGCGCTCAACTACCGCACGAGCGGCCAGCTCACGCCCGGCGCGCTCGCGCAGGGCGCGCTCGGCACCGCGTTCCTCGGCGCCTCACCCGACGGCAGCGGGCTGGCGGTGTTCGCCGTCGCCACAGCCGACGGCGCCATCGCGCAAGTGCACGTGCAGGACGGCGTCGACGGCCTCGCGCCCGCAGGCAGCGTGCGCCGCAGCGACGACGACTGCGGCGTCATCGGCATGGCGTTCCAGTGGAATCCGGATCGCGTCCTCTACGTCGCCGATGCCGGTCGCGATCGATTGCTGCTGCTCCATCTGCGCGACGATCGGCGTCAGTTCGTCGTCGAGCGCCAGAGCGTCGTCGCTGCGCCGCAGCTGCGTCAGCCGGTCGACCTCGCGCCGGCGGTGCCCGAGATCGGCAACGCCGGCTTCGCCAGCCACACGACGCTCTCGGGCGGATCCGATCTCTACGTCGTCAACCGCGGCGACGGCTCGCTCTTGCGCATCGACCAGCGCGGCACGGTGCTGGCGCGTGCCGTGATCGAGCTGCCGGGCGGCGTCGCTCTCGGCGGCGGACGGCTGCGTGCGGTGGCCGTGTCGGCCGATGCGCAGCGGCTCTGGCTCACGCTGCAAGGCGACGTCCCGGGCTTCGCCGGCCGCGAAGGCGCGCTCGTCGAGGTGAGCGCGTTCGACACGGCTGGCGCGTTCGGCGGCTCCATCCGAACGGCGGCTGCGGCGACGGCCATCTCGCCGACCTCGGCCGATCTTGGAGCGCAGGTCTTCGCGCGCGTCTTCGACCCCGAGAGCGGCCTCGGCCCGCTATTCAACGAGCGATCGTGCGCTGCCTGCCATCCGGGCGGCGGCGCGAGCACGGCCGACGCGCACTTCGCGCGCCGGGTCGCGCGCATGGACGAGACGACCGGCCGCGTGACGGCGATCGATCATCCGAACAGCCCGATCGCGCGACGCCGCTCGACACTCGAGCTCGGCCACGCCGACGCGCCCGCGGCGACCTTGCCGCGTCAGGCCAACGTCGTCTCGCTGCGAATGCCGATCGGCCTCTTCGCCAGCGCCGCGATCGACCGCGTCGACGATGCCGCGATCGAGGCGCAGGCCGTGAGCAAGGGCGACGGCATCAAGGGCCGCGTCAACCACGTGCAAGGCGCGCGCGGCGAGACGCGGGTCGGCCGCTGGGGCTGGAAGGCCGACATCGCCGCGCTCGACGAGATGGTCGCCGACGCCTTCGCCAACGAGCTCGGCGTGAGCAGCGCGCTGGCGACGCGGCCGGTCGCATCGCCGAAGGACGACGGCCGGCTCGTGCGCGCCGTCGCCGCCTACCTGCGTCGCTTGCCGACGCCGACGGCGGGCGTGCCGTGAGTGCGACGCTCGCGCTGCGTCGCGGCGCCGCGAGCGCGCGCGGGCTCGGGCCGGGCATCGCGCTGGCTGCTGCGTTGGCCGTCGTCGCGAGCTGGGTCGCGGGCGGCCTCGGCGAGCCGCTCGCGCGCAACCCGGTGCTGGTCGCGATGCTGCTCGGCCTGCTGCTCGGCAACGCCTTCGCGTGTCCCGACAGCCTCAAGCCCGGCCTCGACTTCACCAAGCGCTACCTGCTCCGTCTCGGCATCGTGCTGGTCGGTTTCCGCATCACGCTGCATCTCTTCAGCGAGCTCGGCATCGCGCCGATCGCGATCGCCGGGGTCGAGCTCGTCACCGTACTGGTCGTGCTGCGCTGGGTCGGCGTGCGCGTCTTCAAGCTCGACCCGGAGCTGGCCTTGCTCGTCGCTGCAGGCAGCGCGATCTGCGGCGCCGCGGCGATCCTGTGCGTCGCCGCCGTCACGCGGGCGCGCGAGCAGCACGCCGGCATCGCGATCGCGCTGATCACGCTGGCCGGCACGCTCGCGCTGCTCGTCTACCCGGTCGCCTTCGTCGCCGGCTTCCTGCCCGGCCTCGACGACCGACAGTTCGGCACCTTCGTCGGCGCCAGCATCTACGAGCTGGCGCAGGTCTACGGCGCCTCGTTCGCCGTCTCCGAAGGCGCACTCAACACGGCGACGCTGGTCAAGCTCAGCAAGGTGCTGATGCTGATCCCGCTGCTGGTCGTGCTCGGCGGCCTGCGCCGTCGCCGCGACCGCGCGACCGCGTCGACGACGCCGATCCCGTTTCCGTGGTTCGTGCTCGGCTTCGTCGCCGTGATGCTGCTCAACTCGTCGTTCACGCTGCACCCGCAAGCGCGTCGCCTGATCCTCGAGTTCGACCAGTTCCTGTTCCTGATGGTGATGATCGCGCTCGGCCTGACGACGCGGCTCTCACGCCTGAAAGAGGGCGGCGTCGGCTGGCGCCTGCTGGGCGTGGGTGCGGTCGGACTGGCGCTGTCGAGCACGGTCGCGTACGGCCTCGTCGCGTCGATATCCGCGCGCGGTGCGACGACCGAGACGCCGGCAGCCGAGAGCGCGATGCTTGCGTCGACCGGCGGGCGGCTCTTCTCATCGTCCGGCTGCGACAAGTGCCACGTGCCGTCGCTGCGCGCGACGGACGGCGACTCGGTGACGCTGTTCTCCGACCTGCTGATCCACGACATGGGCCCGGCGCTCGACGACAAGATCGTGCAGGGCAACGCCACCGGTGCCGACTGGCGCACGACCCCGCTCGTGGCCTTGCACACGCGCCGGCGCTACCTGCACGACGGCCGGGCGACGACGCTGCGCGACGCCGTGCTCGCGCATGGCGGCGAGGCGCAGGTCGTGCGCGATCGCTTCTTCCGGCTCGACGACGGCGAGCGGGAGGCCGTCTATCGTTTCCTGAGCGCGCTGTGACGCGCGCCAGTGACGCGCCGAGCGGTGCATCGTGGCCCTCGGCGCACGCTCAATCGACTCCCTTTCTTGAGGCATCGAGCGCTCGATTGGTTAGACTCTTTTGAGGTTCTGTCGCAATAGCGGCATGAAGCCGAGCGATACGGCGTGATCGGGGTCCCTTTGATTTCAGTGCAATAAGTGACGGTTCGCTCCTGCCTGGAGAACGAGGATTGGCGCGGGGTCCGCCGAGAGGGTGCACGTAAGCGCTTGTCCCGCCTTGAGTTTCTGTTGGTCTGCTGATCGAGCGCTGAGGGCGTCGTAGCGTGGTCGATTTCAGCCCCTGGCACTTGTTTTCGCTGTCGTTGGGACGGGAGGAGCTGCCCGGTGTAGCGCTCGACAGAGAAGCGGAAGACCCCTCGCAGGTTGATGCCCTCCAGTCGTGTCGATGCGTTCGCTCATCAGCTCGAGCAGCACGAGCTGGCGCCGACCAGTCCAGGGTCGAGCACCGCTTGCATCTCGTTGGCACCCCGCGCTTGCGCCTGAGCGACGGGGAAGGTGTAGATCGCGCGCTGGATAAAAGCGAACAGCAATTTCATTGAATTCAAGGACTTGCCAATCCGACCCCGCGCCGGCGCTGGCGAGGCGAACCGTCACTTATTGCACTGAAATCAAATGGACCCCCACAACGGCAGCGCGATTTGCGATGAAGGCCGGACTTTCGAGCGGCCGCTTTCCGTCATTTCGACTCGCCTACTGACTGGTCACGAACGACCCATGGCCGACCTTCGCTGACCCTGATTCCGTGCCGCAAAGCTGCTGGTCAGCTGACTGCAGGACGACGCCCGCGGCGGTGCACGCCTGTCCATCTAGGCGCCGAGCCCCACACCCACCGAGCTCGACGCCACGGATTGACGCCACGCCGCCGCGTGGCCAGCAGTGACTTGCCTGGCCTCGCCGGCCTGAGCTGCGGTGTCTACGCCGGCACCGACGAGCTGGCCTCACACTGGCAGGTCGAGCGGACCTTTCATCCGACCCTGTCTCGCGAGCGCGCGGCCGAGCTGATGCAGCAGTGGGA
>JANXWR010000462.1 GCA_025351025.1 Burkholderiales bacterium
GCGTCGTCATCTGGTCGCGGGCACCCAGAACGAGTGTGGTCGGGCAGGTGATGCGTGCCGCCGCTTCGAGGCCGCCGCGATAACGATCGCAGGCCTCGAAGTCGGCGAGAAAGAGATTGACGTCGCGTCGCCCGAGTTGCAAGCGGCGCATCAGCGCGCGCGACCCGCCGTGCAGCCAGGCGCCGGGGCCGGGATACGAGGGCTTGGCGGCGGTCGTCGAATGCGAGAAGACATTGACGTTGTCGATCGCCGCGAAAGGATCGACGCGTGCCGATTCGAACAAGGCCGCCGAGACGGCCATCGGATAGGCGGTGCCGACCATCACCAGCCGGGTCGCCCGCGCCGGTGCGCGCGACGCCGCTTCGAGCGCGATCAGCGAGCCCATGCTGTGGCCGACGAAGCTGGCCTCGCCGACGCCGGCAGCGTCGAGCAGCGCGAGCAGCCAGTCGGCGATCGCCTCCAGGCTTTGCAGCGGCGCGCCGCCGCTGCGCGCGTGGCCCGGCAGGTCGGGCGCCAGCGCGGTGAAGCCGTGGTTCGCGAACCAGCGCGCGAGCAGGGTCCAGACGCTGTGGTCGTTCATCGCGCCGTGCACGAAGACGACCGCCGACAGCGTCGCGTCGAAGGACTTTCCGCCGGTATAGACGTAGGCCTCGTGACCGCCCCCGGGCCCGGCGACGGCGAGCTTCATGCCTTGGCGGCCGCTTTCAGGGCACGCTTCAGGTCGTCGATCAGGTCGTCGGCATCTTCGAGGCCGATCGAGAGGCGGATCGTCCCGGGGCCGATGCCGGCGCGCGACAGCGCCGCGTCGTCCATGCGGAAATGCGTCGTCGATGCCGGATGGATGACGAGCGAGCGGCAGTCGCCGACGTTGGCGAGGTGCGAGAACAGCTTCAGCGCCTCGATGAAGACGCGGCCCTGCTCGCGCGAGCCGCGCAGGTCGAAGCTGAACACCGAGCCGCAGCCGCGCGGCAGCAGGCGCCTGGCCAATGCGTGGTCGGGGTGCGTTTCGAGCTCGGGGTAGCCGACGCTCGCCACGCTCTCGCGGCTGGCGAGGAAGGCGACGACTTTTCGCGTGTTCTCGACGTGGCGCGCCATGCGCAGCGGCAGCGTCTCGATGCCTTGCAGGATCAGCCACGCGGTGTGCGGGCTCATGCTGGCGCCGAAGTCGCGCAAGCCTTCGCGGCGGGCGCGCAGCAGGAAGGCGCCGACGGTGCTCTCCTCGCTGAAGACCATGCCGTGAAAGCCTTCATAGGCGCGCGTCAGCTCGGTGAAGCGGCCGGATCTTTCGGTCGCCGCGTCCCAGTCGAAGCGGCCGCTGTCGACGAGCACACCACCGATCACCGTGCCGTGGCCCGAGAGGAACTTGGTCGCCGAGTGATAGAGGAGATCGGCGCCGTGGTCGAAGGGCTTCATCAACCAGGGGGTGGTGAATGTCGAATCGACGAGCAGGGGCAGGTCGTTCTCGTGGGCGATCGCGGCGACGGTCGGAATGTCGAGCACGTCGAGCCCCGGGTTGCCGAGCGTCTCGCCGAAGAGCAGCTTCGTCTCCGGCCGGATCGCGGCGCGCCAGGCGTCGAAGTCGCCGGGCTTGACGAAGGTCGTGGCGATGCCGAAGCGCGACAGCGTGTAGTGCAACAGGTTGTGCGAGCCGCCGTAGAGCGCGCTCGAGGCGACGACGTGCGAGCCCGCTCCGGCGATCGTGGCGATAGCCAGATGCAGCGCGGCCTGGCCGCTGGCGGTGGCGATGGCTCCCGCGCCGCCCTCGAGCGCGGCGACGCGTTCCTCGAGCACGGCGTTAGTCGGATTGGAGATCCGGCTGTAGACGTGGCCGGAGCGCTCCATGTTGAAGAGCGAGGCGGCATGCTCGGTCGATTCGAAGACGAACGAGGTCGTCAGGTGGATCGGCACGGCGCGGGCGCCTGTCGTCGGGTCGGGCGCGGCGCCGGCGTGCAGCGCCAGGGTGTCGAAGCCGGGGTTGGCATAGCCTGGCATGAAGCGTCCTTTCGGGACGATTGTGGGCTATATTGATCCGCAAACAGCCCTCGGAGAGTTGCCATGAAAGTCAGCGACATCCTGCGCGTCAAGGGAGGCACGCTGTTCACCGTCTCCCCCGAAGAAACGCTGAGCGCCGCGCTCGACGTCATGTCGCATCACGACATCGGATCCCTGGTCGTGATGGCGCACGGCGAGCTGGTCGGCATGCTCACCTTTCGCGAGGTGATCCAGGCGATCGTCAAGAACGGCGGCAGTCTCGGCGCGACCCGCGTGCAAAGCGTGATGGACGATCACCCGCTCACCTGCACGCCGGAAACCGACCTCGACGAAGTCCGGCGCATCATGCTCGGCCGGCACGCGCGCTATACGCCGGTGGTCAGCGACCGCACGCTGATGGGCGTGATCTCGTTCTACGACGTGGCCCGCGCCGTCGTCGACAGCCAGGACTTCGAGATCCGCATGCTCAAGGCCTACATCCGCGACTGGCCGGTCGAAAGCCGCGACGAGCTGCCGTCGTCGC
>JANXWR010000477.1 GCA_025351025.1 Burkholderiales bacterium
TCGGCTTCGAGGCGAACGCGGCCGAGCGTGTCGCGCCGCGCGGCCCGCGCGCGCCGCAGCGCCTCGAGCCGGCCGACCCGGCCGACGCTGCGCGTGCGCCGCGCCTCGACGCCCTTGCGCACCCAGACCTCTTCCTGCGCCAGCAGCTTATCGGCGCGAGCGTTGGCAAGCGCCTCGGAGGCCAGCTCGTCGACCTTGCGCGCTTCGTAAGCGGCGAAGTTGCCGGGATAGGTGCGCAGCACGCCGCGGTCGAGCTCGACGATGCGGGTGGCCACCGCATCGAGAAAGGCGCGGTCGTGGGTGATGACGACGACGCTGCCGCGAAAGCCCTTCAGCAATTCCTCGAGCCAAGCGATCGAGTCGAGGTCGAGATGGTTGGTCGGCTCGTCGAGGAGCAGCACGTCGGGCACGGCGACCAGCGCCTGCGCCAGCGCGACGCGCTTCTTGGTGCCGCCGGAGAGATCGCCGATGCGGCGCGCGCCGTCGAGATGCAGCTGCGCGATCGTCGTCTCGACACGCTGCTCCCAGGTCCAGGCGTCGAGCGTCTCGATCTGCGTCTGCAAGGCGTCGAGGTCGTCGCCGGGGGCGTGCGCCTCGTAGCGCTCGCGCACGGCGCGCGCTTCGGCGACGCCCTGGCCGACCGCGTCGAAGACCAGCATGTCGGCGTCGAACGAGGGCTCCTGCGGTACGTAGCGGATGCGCAGACCCTGCGTCAGCTGGAGCAGCCCGTCGTCGAGCTTTTCCAGGCCCGCGATGACCTTGAGCAGCGACGACTTGCCGGCACCGTTGCGGCCGATCAGGCCGAGCCGCTCGCCGGCCTCGAGCGAGAGCGCGGTCTCGTCGAGCAGGGCGACGTGGCCGTAGGCGAGGTGCGCGCCGGAAAGGGAAAGGACGGCCATGAAGAGAGACTCGAAAGGCGCGGATTATCCCGGCCTCCGCGGTTGTACCGAGCGACTATCCCCGCGTGGACAAAGTGCTTCGAGTCACGACCCGTCGCGAGCTCGCCGCCGAAGGCAACGCCGACCTTCGCTGGTGGCGCTCGCGCTCGGCAGCCGAGCGCCTCGCGGCCGTCGAAACCTGCGCCGGCAATACATGGCCGACCGATTCGATGTTGAACCGCGACTTCAAAGAGTTTGTCGAGTGACTCGGTTACACGAGCGCGACATCGCCAACCTCGACAGCCTGGACGACACAAAGCCCGGCTGAACTAGGCCAGCGCGGCCTCGAGCGCATCGACGAAGACCTTGGCGACGTCGAAGCCGGTCTGGTCGGTGATCTCCTGGAAGCAGGTCGGGCTGGTCACGTTGATCTCGGTGAGGCTGTCGCCGATTGCGTCCAGCCCGATCAGGAGCAGGCCACGCGCCGCGAGCTTGGGGCCGATCGCCTCGGCAATCTCGCGGTCGCGCGCTGAGATCGGCTGCGCCACGCCGAGGCCGCCGGCGGCCAGGTTGGCGCGGATCTCGTTGCCCTGCGGAATGCGCGCCAGCACGAAGGGCACGGGCTTGCCGTCGATGACGAGGATGCGCTTGTCGCCGCGCACGATCTCGGGCAGATAGCGCTGCGCCATCACGGTGTGCATGCCGCCCGCGTTCAGCGTCTCGACGATCGAGCCGAGGTTCATGCCGTCGGCACCGACGCGAAAGATGCCGGTGCCGCCCATGCCGTCGAGCGGCTTCAGGATGATGTCGCCGTGCTCGGCGTGGAAGCGCTTCAGCTCCTCGGCGTCGCGTGTCACCAGCGTCGGCGAGATGAACTGCGGGAACTCGAGGATGGCGAGCTTTTCCGGATGGTTGCGCAGCGCCGCCGGCTTGTTGAAGACGCGTCCGCCTTCGCGCTCGGCCTGCTCGAGCAGGTGCGTCGCGTAGAAGTATTCGCTGTCGAAGGGCGGGTCCTTGCGCATCAGCACCGCACCGAAATCAGCGAGCGCGACGCGCGCACGCTCGCTCCCCGCGGCAGACAGCTTCTCGCTGAACCAGGGTGCCTTTGCGCCGGTGAGCGAGATCTCGCGCACGTGCGCCGAGACCTTGGCGCCGCGCTGCCACATCAGATCGTTCGGCTCGCAGGCGAAAAGCGCGTGGCCACGCCGCGCGGCCTCCTTCATCATCACGAAGGACGAGTCCTTCTTGACGTTGAAGCTTTCGAGCGGATCGGCGACGAAGAGCAGCTTCATGGGCGTGGTTGTTCCCGGCGGGGCCGCCACTGTTGCACAAACAGCGCGACCGCGCCGGCGACGACACCCCAGAACGGCGAGCCGACGCCGAACAGCTTCAGCCCCGAGAGGGTGACGAGAAAGGTGATGAGCGCCGCGTCGCGATAGGCGTCGTCCTGCAGCGCAGCGGCGAGGCCGGCGCCGATCGTGCCGAGCAGCGCGAGTCCGGCGACGGCGACGACCAGCTCGCGCGGAAACGCCGCCAGCAAGCCGGAGACGGCGGCACCGAAGACGCCGACCACGCAGTAGAGTGCGCCGCAAGCTGCCGCCGCGACCCAGCGCCGGTCCGGATCGGCATGCGCTTCGCGGCCCATGCAGATCGCCGCCGTGATCGCCGCCAGGTTGAGGGCGAAGGCGCCGAAGGGCGCGAGCAGCAGCGTCGCGATGCCCGTGAGGGTGATGAGATTCGAGATCGGCAGCCGATAGCCCGCGGCACGAATCGCGGCAACCCCGGGCAGGTTTTGCGACGCCATGGTGACGATGAAAAGCGGCAAGGCCAGGCTCACCGTCGCGCGCCAGCTGAACTCGGGGGCGGTGAACACCGGTGTCGTGAACGCCCATTGCACGGCGCCGACCTGGAGCTTGCCGGCCGACGCGGCGACGGCGATGCCGGCAGCCAGCACGCCGACGACGGCGTAGCGCGGCCAGAGCCGGCGGCCGAGCAGATACGCGGCGAGCATGGCGAGGACAAGGCCGAGCGAAGACTGCAGCGCCGCGAAGGCGTCGAGGCCGAAGCGCGCCAGCACGCCGGCGAGCAAGGCGCCGGCGAGCGGCATCGGAATTCGCTCCATGACGCGCTCGAAGGCGCCGCTCGCGCCGGCGATGACGATCAGGACGGCGCAGACGATGAAGGCGCCGGTCGCCTCGGCCATGCCGAAGCCGCCGCCGGCGCCGGCCACGGCGAGCACCGCGGCGCCCGGCGTGCTCCAGGCGATCATGACCGGCTTGCGAAGCCAGAGCGAAGGCAGCAGCGAGGTCAGGCCCATGCCCCAGCCGAGCGCCCACATCCACGACGCCGATTGCGCCGGCGTCGCGCCGAGCGACTGCGCCGCCTGGAAGACGATCGCCACCGAGCTGGTGAAGCCGACCAGCACGGCGACGAATCCGGCAGTCAGCGCCGATAGCGAGACGTCCGACGCTCGGGAGCGCGTCAAGTTGGCAAGCGTCGCTCGGCCGGGCGCCGGGCCGCTCCCAAACCCGGCCGGCCTTGTAGGCCGCGGCGTTGCGCGACGCA
>JANXWR010000501.1 GCA_025351025.1 Burkholderiales bacterium
CAGCTCTGGTTGCGCAACTTTTAATGCTTATAATTCCAGTTGCAACTTAACATTTACCTTTTGCAAGAGTTCATCATTTTCAGCATACACCGTTATGGACATGTGCATGGCGAGCACGATCCTGCTCAAGGACACGTCCGACCGCACCGCCTACAAGGTGTTCGAGCCGGGCGCGCTGGCCGCGCTGCCCGGCTTCGGCTTCGCCAACAACCTGCTGCTGTTGCCCGACCCGGCCAGCTTTTGCGCCTTGCCATGGGCGCCAAACACTGGCTGGATGCGCGCCGAAGCGTCATTCGAAGACGGGAAGCCGGTGCCCATCGACTCGCGCTTCATCCTGCGTCGCGCGCTCGAACGGCTGGCCGCCGCCGGCTATGGCTTGAAGTGCGGGCTCGAAGTCGAGTTCCATATCTACCGGCTCGCGCCGGCGCGGCACGACGATGCTGCGCTCGATCCGGACCGTGCCGCCTGGCCGGGCGAGCCGCCCGCGGTGACGATGGTCCACCCCGGCTACAACCTGCTCGCCGAGGCCTGGGCCGACCGCGCCGACGAGGCCTTGCGCATCGTCCAGGGCACGGCGCAGGGACTCGGCCTGCCGCTCGCCTCGCTCGAGATCGAGCTCGGGCCGAGTCAGGTCGAGGCGGTGTTCGACGCCACCGACGCGCTGACCGCCGCCGACCAGATGGTCGCGTTTCGCAACGGCGTGACGCAGGCGCTGCGGCGCGCCGGCTATCACGCCAGCTTCGCCTGCCTGCCCCCTTTTGCCAACGTCATGGCGAGCGGCTGGCATCTGCACCAGTCGCTGGTCGACCTGAAGAACGGCGCCAACGCGTTCCGCCGCGCCGCGCCGGCGCCGGGCACGGGCCCCCCAGATCCTCAACATGTGCTTTCGGCGAGCGGCGAGTCCTGGCTGGCCGGACTGCTTGCGCACGGCCCGGGCATGACCGTGTTCTGCGCGCCGACCGTCAATGCCTACGCCCGCTTCCGGCCGAACGCGATGGCGCCGAACGCCGTCATCTGGGGCCACGACAACCGCGGCGCGATGCTGCGCGTGCTCGGCCGCGCCGGCGACGCCGGCACGCGCATCGAGAACCGCATCGGCGAGCCTGCGGCCAATCCGTATCTGTACATCGCGGCGCAGATCCACGCCGGCCTCGACGGCATCGAGCGCGGTCTCGCCGCGCCACCGGCGACGAGCGCGCCGTATGCCGAGGGCGCCGCGCGGCTGCCGGCGAGCCTCGGTGCGGCGCTCGACGCGCTCGCTGCCGACGATCGCCTCGTCGCTGCCTTCGGCCCGCAGGTGGTCGACTGGTACACGCGGATCAAGCGCTTCGAGCTGGCGCGCCACGACGCGGCCGAGGACAAGGACGACTGGCAGGCTCGCGAGTACTTCGGCCGTATCTAGCCGCGCGCCTTTGCTCAGGACCCGATCTCGTAGCGGTAGCCTTTGTAGGAGAGGACAGCGCCTTTCTGCTTGATCTGCTTCAGCACCAAGCCCGGGGCGACGGTGTCGCCTTCGTGGAAGACCTGACCGTTCAGGAACGCCATGCGGCTGGCTTTGTCGGCGCTGAAGCTGCCACCGCCATAGGCGATCTTCGGCAGGCCGCGGCGGATCGGCTCGGGCAACTCGGCCAGGGTGTAGATGCGGTCGCTGGCCGCTGCCATCGGTGCTGCGTCGGCGTCGTCCTTGCGAACCGCCGGCCTGACCGGCGTGCGCCGGACGATCGCTTCCTTGACCGAGGCCGCAGAGGCGGGCGCCGGCGGCGGCACGACGACCGCCTGCGAAGTAGCGGGCAATGGCAGCGCCGTCATCGCCATCGGCATCGGCATCGGCGGCGTGACCGGCACCGCGACGACTACCGCCTTCGGCGTCGTATCGCTGCCGCCGAAGAAAGTCCAGGCCAGCACGCCGGCCAGGGCGACGACGAGCACGACGATCGTGCCGATGAGCAGCCGCGGCCGGCGCGGCGCCTCGTCGTCGCCGGGCAGCACGCCAAACTGCTGCGTGTGCAGGCCCGGCACGTCGCCGTGCTCGCGTTCGGCATCGGCGCGGCGCAGGGCATCGAGGATGTACGACATGCCTTCCTCTCGACCGCGGCGGTCAGTGTGCCGCGGTGTCGAGCCGGGGCTCGTCGACACCGGTGGCGCGGTTGAGTTGCATGAAGGTGGTGGGCCCTGCCTTGCCGACCGCATTGAGGCCGTGCGCGGTCTGGAAGCGGGCGACCTTGGTGCGCATGGCCGCATCCATGGTCTGCTTCGGCGCCGGTGCCGGCTCGCCGGCAAGCGTCGCGAGCTGTGTCGCCAGCCGATCGACGAGCGGGCCCGAGGCGCCCTCGGCGACCGCCGTCGTGTAGCCCGGCGGCATGCGCCACAGCGTGCCGAACTCGCCCTGCCAGACTTTCGTCAGCGCCGCGAGAGAGACCTTCTGCGCGCGACCTTCGACGCGCAGCGTCGCGGTGTCGGTGCCGAGGCCGACGAGGACGACCATCGTCGTCCGGCCGGCGTCGTCGTGCAGGCTCATGAAGCCGGGACGGTCGAGGCTGCGCACCAACGCCAGCGTGCTGGCGAACTTGAAGCAGCGTACCTGCTGCTTCGCCGCCGCGCACGGATCGGTCTCGCCGGGAGCCAGGTTCCACATCGACGCGAGCTCGCGCCAGGCTGATTTCTCGTCGACACCGAGCGATTTCCATTGCGCCTTGAGCTCGGCCGCGCCGAGGACTGGCGAGGACGCGGCAATGCCCGGTGCCGAGGCCGGTGCGATCGCCGTGGCAGCCAGCGGCGCGGACGCCGTGTTCGCCGCCAAGGCCGTGCGCATCGGCGTCGAGGCAGCGCTGTCCGGCGTTGCCGATGCGGCCGATGCAGCCGACGCCGTCGCCGAAGCAACGACCGACGCCGCCGCCACCACCGAAGCGATGCCGCTCGCTGCCGGCGACGCGCTCGCCGCCGAGGTCGGTGCGGCGGCGGCCGATGCCGCGCTGGCGCGTGCCGCCGGTGCCGACGCCGCCACGACCGGCGGCGTGGCGAACTTGCGGTAGGCGCCATAGACCGCGAAGACTAGCAAGGCGGTGAGGGCGATGCCGGTGGCGATGAAGAGGCCGAGGCCGGCGCTCGAGCCGAGTCGCGAGCGATCGGGGCCGGTCGGCTCGGACGTGCCGAACACCTCCCGCGCCGATTTCTCGATCACCTGGGTGTTGATCTGGTGCACGCCGTGCGCGTAGGCGCCGAGCATGGCGCGGTCGCAAAGCAGGTTGATGCGCCGCGGCACGCCGCGCGCGATCTCGTGGATGCGCTGCAGCGCCTTGCGGTCGAAGGGAATGGCGCGCGTCATGCCGGCGACCGAGAGACGGTGCCGGATGTAGTGCTCGGTCTCCTTCGACGACAGCGCCTTCAGGTGAAAGCGCGCGATGACGCGCTGCGCCAGCTGCTCGAGCTCGGGCTGCTCGAGCATCGTGCGCAGCTCGGGCTGGCCGATGAGCACGATCTGCAGCAGCTTGCGTTCGTTGGTCTCGAGGTTGGTGAGCAGGCGCAACTGCTCGAGCACGTCGACCGAGAGCATCTGTGCCTCGTCGATGATGAGCACGTTGTTCTGGCCGACGGCGTGCGTCTTGAGCAGGAACTCGTTCAGCGCATCGACGTAGGTCTTCACCGTCGCCGGCTGGCCGCGCGCCAGCTCGACCGGAATCCTGAACTCGTCGCAGATCGACTTGACCAGCTCGGTGACGGTGAGCTTGGGGTTGAAGATGTAGGCGACGTTGCAGCGCTTCGGAATCTGCTCGAGGAAACAGCGGCAGACGGTCGTCTTGCCGGCGCCGATCTCGCCCGAGAGCAGCACGAAGCCGCCGCCGCCGCCGACGCCATAGAGCAGGTGCGCCAGCGCCTCGCGGTGGCGCTTGCTCATGTAGAGGTAGCGCGGGTCGGGGGCGAGGGAGAACGGCTCCTGCTTCAGGCCGAAGAACCGCATGTACATGGGTGCGGAGAATACTTGAGGGAGGCTTGGCCTCGTTTGGCGGCGTGTCGGCGTACGCGAGCATCCTGAACGGAACCGGAACCATCGGAGCCGCCTTGAAGGATTCGCATCGGCGCCGCCTGCTGCAGCTCGCCGCCCTCGGCGCCGTTTCACCGGTCTCCTTGCTTGCGCATGCAGAGGCCGCCTGGCCGAGCGCGGCCGATCCGCTTCGTCGTTCCCTTTGCGCCCGGCGGCAGCTCGGAGATCGTCGCCCGCTCGACGGCGGTCGAGCTGAGCAAGTTGCTCGGCACCAGCGTCTATGTCGAGAACAAGCCGGGCGGCGCCGGCAACGTGGCGATGGCCGAGGTGGCAGCCGCCACCGACCAGCACACGCTGGTGCTGGGGCACATCGGCACGCTCGCCGTCAATCCCTTCATCTTCGACAAGCTGCCCTACGACCCGATCAAGGACTTAAGGCCGATCTCGCTGCTCGCCAAGGTGCCCAGCCTCTACGTCGTCCACCCCGACCTGCCGGCGAAGAACCTGAAGGAGTTCGTCGCCCTCGCCAAGGCCAGGCCGGGCCAGCTCAACTACGGCTCGGCCGGCAACGGCAGCGCCGGCCACCTCGCCTTCGAGTACCTGAAGATCGCCGCCGGCATCTTCGTGCTGCACGTTCCCTATCGCGGCACCGGGCCGCAGCTTACCGACCTGCTTGCCGGCCGACTGCAGGCCGCCGCGGTCGGCGCGCCGGCCATTCTGCAGTTCATCAAGGCCGGCAAGCTGCGCTGCATCGCCACCGGCACGGCACAGCGCATCGCTCTCCCCGACGTGCCGACCGTGGCCGAGCAGGGCTGGCCCGGCTTCGAGATGACGCAGTGGTACGGCCTGCTCGCGCCGGCCAACCTGGCGCAGCCTGCGACCGATCGTCTCGCCGCCGCCGCGGCGAAAGCGATGCGCGAACCGGCAGCGCTGGAGGGATTGAATTCCGATGCGGCGATCGCCGTCGGCGGTACGCCGGGCGAGTTCACGGCCTTCATCGCCAGGGAGCGCGAACGCTGGAAGCCGGTGATCGCCCGTGCGAAGGTCAAGCCCGACTGACGTTCGTTATCCTGAACGCAGTGGAGGATCTCTGCGCCGGTCGAGATTCTTCGCTTCGCTCAGGATGACGGGGCGCTGCTCAAGGCACGCGCGACGTCGGCGTGGAACCAGCCGACCCCCTGCTCGGCGCGCCCTGCGGTGAGCCAGCGATTGGCGCCACTCGCGAATCCCTTCTGGATGCCGATCGCGCAGGCGATGTCTTCTTTCTGGAACACGCCTTCCTCGATCAGGCGAAAGGTCTTTTCCCAGTGCGGCGTCCAGTCGGGCGTGGCCTTGTCGGCGGGGATCAGCATGCGGTGCGTCCAGCGCAGCACGCCGGCCTCGACCGCGTAGAGTGTGACCAGGCTCAGGTAGTCGGGATGGAAGATGGTGATCGTGTTCGGGAAGATGACATGGCTCGGCGTCGCCAGCTCGCAGAGGCCCGGCATGTCGTCGGGCGCGGCCGCATCGCTGCGCGCCCATGCTTCGCCGGCACGGCGCGCGACGAGGGACTGGTTGTGTGGGCCGAAGCGGACACCCGCGGTCAGTCCGTCGGCGAAGAACGGATAGATCGTGTCCTTGTGCAGCACGCGGATGTGATACGCCTCGAGGAAAGCGTCGTTGATCAGCTTCCAGTTGGCCGGGTACTCGGCGCGCACGGTGCGAAAGTGGACCAGCTTGTCGACCGCGTAGAAGGGCAGCTCGGCATCGAGCCCTTCGAGCCAGGCCGCGACGTCGATGCCGGTGCCGGGCGTCGGCACGACCCAGAGCAGACCGTGCCGCTCCTCGGCGGGCAGGGCGACGAGGTTGGTATCGGCGGCGGCGCAGTCGTCGAAGGCTTCTGCGTGCAGGCGATGGCGCAGGCTGCCGTCGAGCTTGTAGGCCCAGCCGTGGTACGGGCAGACGACGCTGGCGTGCGGCTGCGCCTGACCCGTGTTCTCGATCAGGCGCATGCCGCGGTGCCGGCAGACGTTGAGGAAGGCGCGAAACCGCCCTTCGGCATCGCGCGTCAGCAGCATCGGCACGCCGTAGTCGTCGTTGGCGATAACCTGGCCGGGCGCGAGCTCGCTCGAGTGGCCGCAGATCAAGGGCAAAGGCCGGAACAGCCGCTCAACCTCGGCATCGCGGATGCGGTCGCTGGTGTAGTTCTCGACCGGGATATGCGTTTCCGCCTCGGTCGTCTGCTGCCATTCGAGGCGGCCGGCGCGCACCTGGTCGCGAATGCGCGTGAGTTGCGAAGCGGTGTGTAGCGGCAGCGTCATGGTCGTGCCAAGGCGGGTTGGTGCGGCCATTTTCCGCCTGCATCGAAGCGGCCGCCAGCGGGGCGATCCACAATCGCCCGTCACAGCGGAGGATGGCATGAACGCACGACGTTTCGAAGGCAAGGTGGTGCTCGTCACCGGCGGCAACAGCGGCATCGGCCTGGCGGTCGCCAAGGCGTTGGTGAGCGAAGGGGCGAAGGTCGTCGTCTCCGGGCGCAACGAAACGACGCTCGCTGCTGCCGTGAAAGAGCTCGGCGCATCGGCCACCGGCGTCGCCGCCGACACCGGCCGGCTCGACGGCATCGACCGCGTCGTCGCCGCGACGCGCGACTTCGGCGGCGGCCGGCTCGACGTGCTCTTCTGCAACGCCGGCATCGGCGGCTTCGGGCCGATTGCGACGATCAGCGAGCAGAAGTGGGACGAGGTGATGAACGTCAACGTCAAGGGCGTCTACTTCACGGTGCAGAAGGCGTTGCCGCTGATGTCCCGCGGCGGCGCGATCGTGCTCAACGCGTCGGTCGCGGCGGGCAAAGGCGACCCCGGCGGGGCGATGTACGCGTCGAGCAAGGCGGCGGTGCGCTCGCTCGGGCGCAGCCTCGGCGCCGAGCTCGTCGGCGCGGGCATCCGCGTCAATGTCGTCAGCCCCGGGCCGATCGAGACGCCGATCTTCGCCAACGCCGGCATGAACGAGCAGCAGATCGCCGACCTCAAGGTGGCCTGGTCCGACCGCAATCCGATGAAGCGCTTCGGCACGCCCGACGAGGTCGCCGCGACGGTGCTCTTTCTCGCCTCCGACGCGGCCTCTTACATCACGGGCGTCGACCTGCTCGTCGACGGCGGGCGCGGCAGCTTCTAGGAGGTTCGCTTCAAGTCCCGGTATTTGTCCGCGTGGGGAACGTCCGCTCGCCGTCGGTCGACCTCACACGACGTCCGACGTTGGAGCTCAGCCGCGAGCGGCGGCTTGCCGAAGCGATTCCGCTCGAGCCAAGAGTCAGGTCTCAGCTTGCACTCGTTGCCTGCGACACGCCACTAAGACAACGACGAATGACGATGCCGGGAATCGACATCGTCATGAACTTGGAGATGCAGCAGATCTATGCTCCGCACCTTCGATAGACGAGTGGATCAATGTCGATGCCGATTCCTGCAGCTGTCGGCGCCTTCGCGATCGTTCCATGTAACGATCTGCCCGGCGCCATTCCATTTTGGCAGCGCCTCGGATTTGCGCGGACCGGCGGCGACGCGAACTACATCATCCTGACCGGCTGGGAGTGGAGGTCCACCTCACCCAAGCCGGCGACGGACCAGGGAGCGTTCCCTCCGAGCACAATCCTTTCGGAATTTTCATCCGGACGCCAGAGGTCGAGTCGCGTGTCTGGGCGCTGTTCCTCGGAGCCTGCTGGTCACGCGCGATCGCCGCTGCCGCGATCTCCCTCAGGTGCAGGCGACATCATTTGCTGACTACAGATGCCGCCGGGCGAGGCGTCGTAGTTGGATCGGCATGTCGGCGCACGAGCCTCCATTCCCCTTGCTCGTTCCGAAACGCGCTGGTAACCCGGACAGCTATGGCCACAACTTCCGAGTTGCCTCCGACCTTGGCTCGTCCTCGTTCCACCTCAACAACGCATGAGAGTTCGCTGGTGGCGTACGTTGCCACCAACTCGACTCCGGTTACTTCACCATCACGGTAGTGCCCTGCCGCACCATCGAGCGTGGCTTCGACATTCTTCCTCCCACGCGAATACGGCCCAAAGGGATTCCCCAGCGTGATGTCCTCTTGGTGAGAGAACAGCTTCTTGTAGCCGCTTGAGTCTCCTCTCAAGATGCTGGCGAGCGCTTTGTGGCTTTGCTCGATTGCACCTTCAAGATCCGTTGATGCCATGGCTTGGTCTCTTTCCTGAGGCTGTGGAGGTAGGTAAGCAGGATTGGCCGCATCGTCCGCACCAATGGCCGACTGTGGGGTCGATATGAGGCGCAGCCCAAAGCGAGCGCAGCGGGCTTTGGGCTGTGGCCTCGATGGAGGGGTTGGGCCTGTCTGCTCGCACTGTTGCCAAGAACTATGCAAATAGGACCGCCGCAAAACCGGCGGCAAGCAGAACTTCGAGAACTACGCTGACCAAGATGCCCTTACCAGCTCGCTTTGCTCGGAACTCAACGATGCCTAGGATCGCCAGCAGCGAAAGCGCAACAAGCATCGCGACGGAGACGGCCGAGCGAAGTTCCGACGGTGGTGCGGACCGACCCAGGAACAACAGGATTGCAATGCCGAAATACGCAGCACCAAGGCGCCGGCCAACTAGTAGTCCCAGTGGGTTTGCTTCAAGCCCCCACCGCTTGAGCACGAGGCTGCCAGCGAGAAGCCAACCGAGTCCTAGTCTAGGAGCAGGCCGGCGATGGATGTGGCGATTGCCGCGATCGTGAAGCTCATGTCGTTCGCCTTGGCGTAGTACGAGGGAACTGTCGGTCGACGGGCCGAACGCTCATCGAACTGTGTCGGCAGCCTTGCATCGTGGCAGTACCTGCGGCCTCAGTCCAGCCCGCCCGGGTCCTGCGCCGTGCCGGATCAGACTCGCACGGCATTTTGACCGTCTCCGCAGTGGCGGCGGGGATTCGGGATCCCCCGGGCGGGCTGCAGTCCAGTGGTACCGCTCGGAGTGACGCAACGCGGACGTCGGCGACCGCCAGCTCTTGCGGAAGCTACCGCTCCTGAGTGACGGAAATCGCGCCATAAGGCGGTGATCCCGTCCCTGGAACTGGAAGTTCTGACGTCTTCGGTCCGCCGGACTACTGGTAGCGCACAGGTGTTTTCACCTTGGCTCCCGGCCGCTCGAGCCAAGCAGTCACTCCGAAAGCGTGACGGCTTCTATTTCCGCGTCCCGCCGACAAGACACGACCGACATGCCGCAACTGTCTCCGCCTTTGCAGCAGCCGTGGCGCGAATGTGCTCGACTTCGAGCATAGTGGCGATCCACATCGACGGAGGCTGGTATGCCGGAAATCCAGGGCGGGTGCCGATGCGGCGCGGTCCGCTACAAGGCGGCGCTGGATGCGCTGCCACCCACCTACGCCTGCCATTGCCTGGACTGCCAGATCTGGAGCGGCAGCGCGTTCAGCCAGCAGATCTTCCTGCCCGAGGCGGCGCTGGCCGTGACCGGACCGGTCGTCGTCTACGAGTTCACGACGCCGAGCGGCAGAACCTCGACGCAGCGGGTGTGCGGCGTTTGCCATTCCCGCATCTACAACTCGAACAGTGCCCGGCCGAAGGTGGCGATCGTGCGCGCCAGCACGCTGGATCGCAGCAACGAGCTCCGTGTCGTCGCTCACATTTGGGTGAAGCGGAAACAGCACTGGCTGACGTTGCCCGATGGCGTGCCGACTTGGCCCGAATCGGCCCCCGCGACCGAGCTGCTGCGGGCCTTGACGCAGCCCAGAGCGCGGCGGCTTCCTCGAGCGGTGGCGCACGCTGCCGCCAGGACCGCCAGTCATTCGTTTCGACGTCGTCCGCTTCAGACTAACTGCTGCCGCTTAGGTTTGGCCCGCGAATGACCGCTGATGCCGGAACCTGCCATTCACCGTCGACCTGGCCGTCCGAAGTCTGTACCTCGGTACCTGCCGGTCGATCGTGATCAAGTCGATGGCTCGATCTCGCCGAAACGCAGGTCGCGGGTCAGCGGCTGCCTCCGCGGACCGTGAATGGGAGCTGCCGACCCCATAGAGGACGCAGCGATTGGCGATCAGCGGCTATCAAAGCGGTCGTTCGCCGGCAGTCCACTTGTGCTGCGTTGCAGCCGGGTCGCTACAAGACTCAGCGATCGTCCTCGCTGTCGAGTTTTTCTTTTTCTCGGGAACTCACTTCAGATTTCGTTTTACTTCCGCGGCGAGTGCATTCACCTTGGAAGGATCGGTTCCATGGATGCCGACTGAAAAGACGACAGTTCCCTTGCTGAACGACGCGCCCAAGTTGCCTGGGTTGCCGTGGGGAATCGACCCCTGGCCATTGGCCATGGCCAATATTTGCGGGGTAGCCTCCTCGGTGACGATCATCAGCATGCCGCCTGCGTCTCCCGCCCCTTTGTACAAGCACGTCGCCTCACTCGACCCAGTAATCTTTGCCGTGTAGCCCATGATCTCGCTGAATTTCTCAGCGGTAAGGAGCTTGCATGCTTCGTTGCCGGCAAAGGCGTCGGCAGCCGAAAGAACGAACACAAGGACTGTGGCAGTCGAGAGCGTAGCCAGTCTGAACGGATGCATGCCGGATTCCTTCAATTGATCACTTGAAAACGTTGGGCGCCTGCCCGGGCTTGCACGGGCTCAACCACTTCCCGTCGCTGGTCATGCTCCCCTGGGGTGCCGTGTTTTCCTCGTGAAACCGGTCGCCGGAGAGACTTGTGACGCTGTGCTTGGTCAAGGTCTTGCCGCGCGCGCTGCACACTGCATCGACAACCCAGTTTCCGCCGACGACTTTCGCCTCATATTTGCTGCAGCGGCTCTTGATGTTTTCTTCTTCGACGGCGCGCTGCGCGTCGGGCATCGTCCCCACACACACCGTCGGAGGTAGGGCCGAATTCGCCCCACCTGCCGAGGAGGACACGCGCATCTCCCAAAGGCCAGGCTTCAGCTTCGGCACGTCGTCCGCGTGCGCGGAAAAAAGCAGAACACAGCCGACGAACCCTACTACGCTGGCCACTGAACGTGTCATGTTTCACCCCTCCGACGGCCGGGCAGCTTTCCTTGGCGCCCTACCGACCAGCAAAGGGGGGAGCGCGGCCGACTCTCTGCCACTTCGTGAGTCTCGTCAACCGGTATTCTCGCGGCGTCAGGACGGGCGAACGAAGCGAATCCCGTTGCGCAATCCGATCTCGGGCACCTTGGCCATGTCGCCTGGCGTCTTCACTTCGCGATCCACCTCTTTGAAAAACGATCCGGCGTGAGCCGGGCGTCGAAGATCAGCATGCGCGCCGCTTCGGCGGATATGCCATGAAAGCCGTGAAGCGTCCCGCCTGGCGCGTAGACGAAGTCACCCTCCCGAACCGTGACCGTCTCGGTGCCGATCGTGAACTCGACCTCACCCTTCTGAAGCAAGCACCGGTGCACGAGCTCACCGTCCGTGCGATCGCTGCCCGCGCGGACATTTCAGAGCGAACCATCTTCCGTTACTTCGCCACTCGCGAGGCCCTCTCGAATGCCATCGCCAGCGAGGTCTCGAGGCACATGGCCCTGCCGCCGGACCCGAGCACGATGGCGGAACTGTTGAACTATCCGGACACGCTCTATCGTCGGTTCGAGGCCACGGCGGTTCTCACGAAGGCGGCGTTGCACACGAAGTTGTTTTCGCGCATGCGAAATGTGCAGGCACAGAGAAGATGGGAATCGGTGCGCAAAGTCATTTATGCGCACGCGCCTCAGCGGAGTGAATCCGACCGCAAACGCGCCGCCGCGAACATTCGCTATTTCCTCAGTGCGACTACCTGGCACTACTACCGCGTCTACTTCGGGTTTGGACTGAACGAGACCATCGAGTGCGCGCGGACCGCAATGCTGCAGGCGGCGGAAGGTCTGGGGGGTCAAGGCAGGGCTTCCATCTCGAACGCTTCCGGGCAGCCATGAGCGGGCTATCAAGGAGGCGTTTCAGACTGCCTCCGGTCCTTGCTCGGTGCAGGCGACGCCCGTCCTGGAGAGGTGGTTCGCCGCCTGCGCTGTTTCGGGACGATCGTTTCGGGACCGAAGGCAGGATCGAAGGCTTCGTCCAGCTCGCTCGAGCTCGTCGCGGCCAGCCAGGTATCGGACAGTCGTCGACGTCCGCTTCTGGCCGGCAGTGTGAGTACGGGGCCGCGCCAGGAAGCTGACTTTCGATGCGCGGGCGGGGCCAGCCAAGGTCAGCTGTCAGCGAAGCCCGGGAACTCACAGTGACGGCCACTTCCGGTCGCTCGCCGCTTTCAGCTTCCAGGCATTTCACCCAGCGACGTTCGCCCCAGGGTGCGCCACAAGTGCCAGCCCTCGGTCGCGCCCCAGAGGTGCTGCCCAACGCGGGGCTGGCGCAGTGCCAAAGGGAGGGCGCGGCTAAACTTGATTTCGTGCGCCGAACCTGCGCGCACCTTGCGGACGCCGCACCCCACCATGCCCTCACGCCGCCCCGATTCGAACGCTGCGCTCACAGGGCCTTAGCACCACTTGGGCCGCAAGGGCCAGGCTGACCGCCTGGGCTCGGTCGGCCTGCGGCTGCAGGCGCAACGTACTGAACAGGCACTCCTGCGTGTGGCGCTCGGCGAGGCAGCCGGTTTGCTGGGCGCACGCCGCACGATGCTGCTGATGTACGGTCCCGAGGACCTGCGGATCGTCGGGTGCCGCTTGCCGGCGGGCGAAGATCCCCAGAAGCTGCTGGCGGCTGTGGCGCCCTGGTTGGCCGAAGCGCCCCGCACGCGCGCCGCCCGACTGCGTCATGGACCGGACGGCGCCGACGCGGCCGATCAGCGCAGCTACCTGGTGGCGCCGCAGCGGGCCGGCCGCGAAGTGCTGGGCTTTTGCCGACCAAGCCGTGATCGCGATCCAGAACGCACGCCTCTTCAAGGAAACGCAGGACGCCCACGCCGCAGCCCAAGCCGCCAAGCTTCTCGCAGAAACTGCCAACGAAGCGAAGAGCGCCTTCCTGGCGATGATGAGCCACGAGATCCGCACGCCGATGAATGCTGTCATCGGCATGAGCGGGCTGCTGCTGGAGACCGAGCTGACGTCTGACCAGCGCGACTTCGTCGCCACCATCCGGGACAGCGGTGACGCACTGCTGACCATCATCAACGATATCCTGGACTTCTCGAAGATCGAGGCAGGGCGCATGGACATTGAGTGCGCTCCATTCGACTTGCGCGAGTGCATGGAGTCGGCACTCGACCTGATCGCCTCTCGCGCATCCGAGAAACGCCTGGATCTGGCCTACGTGTTCGAAGGCGAGGTTCCGGCCGGCGTAGTCGGCGACGTCACGCGACTTCGCCAGATTCTTCTCAACCT
>JANXWR010000544.1 GCA_025351025.1 Burkholderiales bacterium
GACGAGATGAGCAACAACGGCTGGATCAACGTCGAGGCCCAGCCGGGCATCATCTTCGACACGCCGGTCGGCGAGCGCTACGACAAGGCGCTGTCGCTGCTCGGCATCGCGGCCGGCATGCTCAGCTCGGCGGCGGGGCACGCATGAGTCCGCCGGGCCGCCCCAGGGGCGAATACCGGAGTGCGGAGCACGAAGGTGCTCCAATGAGCCGCCGGGCCGCTCCCAAGGCGAATACCGAAGCGCGAAGCGCGCAGGTTTCGGAATGAGGTCGTCTCTGGCGCCTTCTCCCGCAATCCTCTCCTTTCTTGCATTCGATTTCGGCACGAAGCGCATCGGCGTCGCGAGCGGCAACTCGCTGACGCGAAGCGCGGCACCGCTCGGCTCGATCGAAACGCAAGGTGAGGCCCGGTTCCAAGCGATCGGCCGGCTCATCGCCGAGTGGCAGCCGGCTGCGCTGGTCGTCGGCGTGCCCTTCCATCCCGACGGCGCCAGCCATATCAACACCGAGCGGGCACGCCGCTTCGGGCGCCAGCTGCATGCGCGCTTCGGGCTGAGCGTGCACGAGGTCGACGAGCGCTACACCACGACCGAAGCGCAGTCCGACGGCGCCGCCGACCTCGACGCCGGCGCCGCAGCGATCATCCTCGAGCAGTTTCTGGCGGGCGCCGAATGAGCAGCGGCATCGACCTCGACGCCGAAGCCCTCTACGCAAGCCTGCTCGCCGGCGTGCGCGGCCTGCTCGGGCCCGACGCCGTGCTGGTCGGCATCTGGTCCGGGGGTGCCTGGCTGGCCGAGCGGCTGCAACGCGACTGCGGCCTCGCCGGCGAGCCGGGCGTCATCTCGAGCGCGCTGCATCGCGACGACTTCTCGCGGCGCGGCCTCACCGCCGGTGCCGACCACACCCGGCTGCCGTTCGAGATCGAGGGCCGCCGCATCGTCCTCGTCGACGACGTGCTCTACACCGGGCGCACCATCCGCGCCGCGATCAACGAGCTCTACGACTTCGGCCGCCCCGCCGGCATCTCGCTCGCCGTGCTGGTCGATCGAGGCGGTCGCGAGTTGCCGATCGAGGCCAGCTTTGCCGCTGCAACGATCGCGTTGCCGGAACCGCAGCGCCTCTCGCTGGCGCGCGACGAGGCCGGCCGCTTCAGCTTCGAGATCCGGTAGCGTAGGCAGGCCACGCATGTTCGTCCGCCGCAACCCCCAGCTCAACCGCAACGACGAGCTCATCCATCTGCTGTCGATCGAGGGGCTGCCCCCTTCGATCGTCCATCACATCCTCGACACCGCGGGCACCTTTCTCAGTGTCAACGATCGCGAGGTGAAGAAGGTGCCGCTGCTGCGCGGCAAGAGCATCTTCAACCTCTTCTTCGAGAACTCGACGCGCACCCGAACGACCTTCGAGATCGCCGCCAAGCGGCTTTCGGCCGACGTCATCAACCTCGACATCACTCGCTCCTCGACGGCCAAGGGCGAAAGCCTGCTCGACACCATCGCCAACCTCTCGGCGATGCACGCCGACATGTTCGTCGTGCGCCATTCGGAGAGCGGCGCGCCCTACCTGATCGCGCGCCATTGCGCGCCGCATGTGCACGTCATCAACGCCGGCGACGGCAGGCATTCGCACCCGACCCAGGGCCTCTTGGACATGTTCACGATCCGCCACTACAAGAAGGACTTCAAGAACCTGACCGTGGCAATCGTCGGCGACATCGTCCATTCGCGCGTCGCCCGCTCCGACATCCACGCTCTGACGACGCTCGGCGTGCCCGAGATCCGCGCCGTCGGCCCGAAGACGCTGGTGCCCGGCGACCTCAAGGAAATGGGCGTACGCGTCTGCCACGACATGACCGAAGGCATCCGCGGCGCCGACGTCATCATCATGTTGCGCCTGCAGAACGAGCGGATGGGCGGCGCGATGCTGCCGAGCGCCGGCGAGTTCTTCAAGACCTTCGGCCTCACCGCGGAGAAGCTCGCCCTGGCCAAGCCCGACGCGATCGTCATGCATCCCGGGCCGATCAACCGCGGCGTCGAGATCGACTCGAGCATCGCCGACGGCGCCCAGAGCGTCATCCTGCCGCAGGTGACGTTCGGCATCGCCGTGCGCATGGCGGTGATGTCGATCATCGCAGGGAATAGCGCATGAAGCGGGGCGGCCCACGATGAAGACGCTGATCTCGAACGCGCGGCTGGTCGATCCGCTGACCGGTCGCGACGAGAAGGGCGCCGTCGCCATCGCCGACGGAAGGATCGTCGCCAGCGGCGCCGAGCCGCCCCGCGACTTCACGCCCGAGCGCACCATCGACGCCGCCGCCGCGGTCGTCGCGCCCGGCCTGGTCGACCTGTGCGCGCGCCTCGGCGAGCCGGGCCACGAGCACGAAGGCATGCTCGAATCGGAGCTCGCCGCGGCGGTGGCCGGCGGCGTCACCAGCCTCGTCTGCCCGCCCGACACCGACCCGGTGCTCGACGAGCCCGGCCTCGTCGAGATGCTCAAGTACCGCGCCCGCAGCCTCGACCTGGCGCGCGTCTACCCGCTAGGCGCACTGACGCGCGGCCTGGCCGGCGTCGCCATCACCGAAATGGCAGAGCTCACAGAAGCGGGCTGTGTCGGCTTCGCCCAGGCCGACGTCGCGGTCAAGGACACGCTCGTGCTGCATCGCGCCCTGCAGTACGCGGCGACCTTCGGCTACACGGTGTGGCTGCGCCCGAGCGATGCCTGGCTCGGCGAGGGCGTCGCCGCGAAGGGACCGCTCGCCACGCGCATGGGTCTTTCAGGCGTGCCGGTGATCGCCGAGACGATCGCCCTGGCGACGATCTTCGAGCTGGTGCGCGACACCGGCGCGCGCGTCCACCTGTGCCGCCTGAGCAGCGCCGCCGGCGTCGCCCTGGTGCGCCAGGCCAAGGCCGAGGGACTGCCGGTGAGCTGCGACGCCAGCATCCATCAGCTGCACCTGATCGACATCGACATCGGCTACTTCGACTCGGCAATGCGACTCGTGCCGCCGTTGCGCCAGCAGCGCGACCGCGATGCGATCCGCGCCGCGCTTGGCGATGGCACCATCGATGCGCTGGTCAGCGACCACACGCCGGTCGGCGAAGACGAGAAGAACCTGCCCTTCGCCGAGGCCGAGCCCGGCGCCACGGGCCTCGAGCTGCTGCTCGGCCTGGCCCTCAAGTGGGGCGAGGCTTCGGGTCTGGGCCTGGCGCGCACGCTGGCCGCGGTGACGAGCCGGCCGGCTGCGGTGCTGGCCCGATCCAGCCTCGCCAAGATCGACACGCCGCAAGGCCTGGCCGTCGGCGCGCCGGCCGATCTGTGCGTGTTCGACCCGGGCCGCTCGTGGCAGCTCGACACCGCTTTGCTCAGCAGCCGCAGCCGGCACACGCCTTTTGCCGGCAACGAGCTGTTCGGCCGCGTTCGCTGGACGCTGGTGGCGGGCCGGGTCGCGCACGAAGGGCGCGAGGCCGACGCCCCGCGCGACTGACGGTCGCGCGTCAAGCATGCGCCGCCTTCGCGCCATCGCGCGCCTGTGCCATTGCGTCGTGCACGGATTGCAAGGGCTCTGGATCGTGCTGGTCCGGTTTCCGTCCCTCGACGCCGCAGGACGGCAGGCACGCATTCGCTGGTGGTCGCAGAAGATGCTGCGCCGGATCGGCATCGAGCTGCGCGTCGAAGGCAGGCCCGCCGCGGCGGGTGGCGGCAGCCTGCTCGCGGTCAATCACATCTCGTGGCTCGACATCATGGTCGTGCATGCCGTCGTGCCCGAGGCGCGCTTCGTCTCCAAGGCCGACGTGAAAGCGTGGCCGCTCGTTTCGCGACTGGTCGACGGGGCCGGCACGCTCTACCTCGAGCGCGAGCGCAAGCGCGACGCCCTGCGCGTCGTCCACGACATGGCCGCGGCCCTGCGCGCCGGCCAGACGGTGGCCGTCTTTCCCGAGGGAACGACCTCGACCGGGCACGGCCTCTTGCCCTTTCATGCCAACCTGCTGCAAGCGGCGATCGCCACGGCGACGCCGGTGCAGCCGGTGGCGCTGCGCTTCTCGGACTCGAGCGACGCGGTCAGCGAAGCGATGGAGTTCGTCGGTGCAACGACGCTGCTGCAGAGCCTGTGGCAGTCGGCCTGCGGCGACGGCGTCGTTGCCCGCCTCGTCTTCCTGCCGCCGCGCGACTCCGCCGGGGCCGACCGGCGCGAGCTGGCGGCGCGCCTGCGCGCCGACATCGGCGCCGCCCTCGGAATCGCTCAGCCGCCCGAGGCCTGACGCGCGACGGCCGCCGCCGCAGCGGCCGCCGCCGCAGCGGCCGCCGCTTCGGCGTCGCCGAGGTAGTAACTGCGCAACGGCTGG
>JANXWR010000599.1 GCA_025351025.1 Burkholderiales bacterium
CGCTGACAGGCCCCAGGGGTTTCGCCCGGACGTGTAGGCTTCGCCCTTCGCGTTTCAAGGTCCTCGCTTCCAGCATGGCTTCGGTTCCGTATTACGAGCGGCACATCTTCTTCTGTCTCAACGACCGCGAGAACGGCGAGAACTCGTGCGCGCATCACGGTGCCAAGGCAGGCTTCGACCACTGCAAGTCGCGCGTCAAGAAAGAGCAGCTGGCCGGGCCGGGCAAGATCCGCGTCAACAAGGCCGGCTGCATGGATCGTTGCGCCGGCGGGCCGGTGGCGGTGGTCTATCCCGAAGCCACCTGGTACACCTACGTCGACGACAGCGACATCGACGAGATCGTCGACTCGCACCTGAAGGAAGGCAAGGTAGTCGACCGTTTGCTGCTGCCGCCGAACGTCGGTCGCTGACGGCGGCACGGGTCGAAGCATGAATCCGCGCACGGTTCGCGAAGAGATCGCCGGGCCGGCCGGGCGCATCGAGTGCGCCCTCGACCGGCCGGAAGCCGCGCCGCGCGGCGTCGCCGTGGTCTGCCATCCGCATCCGCAGTTCGGCGGCACGCTCGACAACAAGGTCGCGCAAATGTTGGCGCGCACCTTCATGCAGCTCGGCTGGGCCAGCATGCGCTTCAACTTTCGCGGCGTCGGCAAGTCCGAAGGCACGTGGGACGACGGCCAGGGCGAGGTCGACGACGCGCTCGCCGTCGTCGCTGCCGCGCGCGCCCGGCCCGAGTTCGTTGGCCTGCCGCTGGCGCTGGCCGGGTTTTCCTTCGGCGGCTACGTCGCCGCCACGGCCGCCGAGCGCCTGCCCGAAGGCGCGAAAGCGCTTCGCCTGGTGCTGGTCGGGCCCTCGACCGAGAAGCAGCAGGTGCCGGCGGTGCCTGCCGACACCGTCGTCGTGCACGGCGAAAGCGACGACGTCGTGCCGCTCGCGGCGACCCTCGACTGGGCCCGCCCGCAGTCCTTGCCGGTGATCGTGCTGCCCGGCGTCGGCCATTTCTTCCACGGCCAACTGACGCTGCTGAAAACCGTGCTCCTGCGTGAACTGCACGAGCTCGCCGCGGTCTGACCCCTTCTTTCCCGTTCCTTACTGAAGACCTCTTGATGCCGATCCGTCCCCTGCCGGCCGCGCGCCTGGCCGCCCTGTTTCTCGCTGCGTCGTTCGCGACGCTGTCCTTCGCCCAGCCCTTGCAGCCGCCGGAGGTCGCCGCCAAGAGCTATCTCGTGCTCGACCTGACGACCAACCAGACCCTGGCCGAGCGCAACGCCGACGCCTCGGCGGATCCGGCCTCGCTGACCAAGTTGATGACCGCCTACGTCGTCTTCCAGGCCCTGCGCGACAAGAAGCTAACCCTCGACCAGGAGCTGCCGGTCTCGATCCGCGCCTGGGCCGAGCGCAAGGGCGGCGGTTCCCTGATGTTCATCGACACGACGATGCATCCCAAGGTCGACGAGCTGCTGCGCGGGGTGATCGTGCAAAGCGGCAACGACGCGTCGGTGGCGCTCGCCGAGGCGGTGGGCGGCACGGTCGAGGGCTTCGTGGCGATGATGAACCGGCAGGCGCAGGCCTGGGGCCTGAAGAACACCGCCTTCAAGAACGTCGCCGGTCTGACCGAGCCGGGCCACAAGAGCACGGCGCGCGACATGGCGACGGTGGCGACGCACATCATCCGCGACTTCCCCGAATACTTCCCGTACTACTCGGTCAAGGAATACAGGTACAACAATATCTCGCAGCCGAACCGCAACCTGCTGCTACGCCGCGACCCGACTGTCGACGGCATGAAGACCGGCTTCACCGACGCCGCCGGCTACTGCCTGCTCGCTACGGCGCAGCGCGAATTTCCCAACCTGGGTACCGCCGGCGGCGCCGGCAAGCGCCGCATCCTCACCGTCGTGCTCAACACCACGTCGATGGAGGCGCGTGCCAACGAAAGCCAGAAGCTCCTGAACTGGGGCTTCCAGGCCTTCGACACGGTGCGTCTCTTCGACGACGGCAAGCCGATCGTGACGACGCCGGTGTGGAAGGGCAAGGAGCGCGAGGTCAAGCTCGCGGCGGCCGGCGCCGTCTTCGTCAGCGTGCCCAAGGGCGAGGGCGGAAAGCTGCAGACCAAGGTCGAGCGCACCGACCCGCTGGTGGCGCCGCTGACCAAGGGCCAGCGCGTCGGCACGATCAAGGTCGCGACGGCGGCCGGCACGCCGGTGATCGAGGTGCCGCTGGTCGTCATGGAGGGCGTCGAGCAGGCCGGCCTCTTCGGCCGCGCCTGGGATGCGATCCGGCTCTGGATCAAGTGACAATCGGCGGAGGCGTCATGAACATTCCCCATACGCTCTGCTACCTGAACGGCGAGTATCTGCCGCTTTCGGAGGCCAAGGTTTCCGTGCTCGACCGCGGCTTCGTCTTCGGCGACGGCATCTACGAGGTCGTGCCGGTCTACGCCGGCAAGCTGTTCCGCTTCGACGAGCACATGGCACGGCTCGGACGGAGCTGCACCAAGCTGCGCATCGACAACCCGCACAACCGCGAGCAATGGCTCGAGCGCTGCCGAAAGCTGGTCGCCGCGCTCGCCGAGCAGAGCGGCGCGACCGATCAGGTGGTGTACATCCAGGTGACGCGCGGCGTCGCCGTGCGCGATCACGTCATGCCGCTCGGCCTGACGCCGACCGTGTTCATGATGTGCAGCGCCATGAAGCCGGCCGGCGGCGACGCCCGCCATCAGGGCGTGGCCTGCGTCAGCGCGCGCGACTTCCGCTGGGAGCGCGGCGACATCAAGAGCATCTCGCTGCTCGGCAACGTCATGGCGCGGCAGATCTCGGCCAACCGCGACGCCGCCGAGACCATCATGTTCCGCGACGGCTTCCTGACCGAGGCGGCGGCGTCGAACGTCTGGGTCGTGCACGAGGGTGCGGTGCTCGGGCCGCCGAAGAGCGAGCATGTGCTGGAAGGCATCCGCTACGAGCTGATCCGGGAGCTTTGCGAGGAATGCGGCATCGCCTACAACCTGCGCCCGATCGCCGAGGGCGAAGTCACCGCCGCCGACGAGCTGCTGCTCAGCTCGGCGACCAAAGAGGTGCTGCCGGTGACGACGCTCGACGGTGAAGGCGTCGGCCACGGCGCGCTGCGCGGCAAGCCCGGGCCGGTCTATGCGCGGCTGTACGAGGCCTACCAACGGGCCAAGGCGACCCAGTCGATCTGACGGCGCCACGCCTGGCCCTTCGCCGATTTGCATCTACCCCGGCCGCCCGCATATCGGCTCGATGGATCAACACCTCATGCAAGACATTCCGCGCGAGCAATCGCTGATCGAGTACCCGTCGCGCTTTCCGATCAAGGTGATGGGCGTCAACGCCGACGGCTTCGTCCACGCGGTGACCGAGATCGCGCGCCGCTTTGATCCGGCCTTCGACGCCGCCTCGATCGAGCTCCGACCGAGCAGCGGCTCCAAGTACCTGGGCGTGACGATCACCGTCAACGCCACCAGCCGCGAGCAGCTCGACGAGCTCTACCGCACGCTCTCGACGCATCCGATGGTCAAGGTAGTGCTCTGAAGGCGCGACCGGCGCGATGATCGTCAAGCGCCTCGGCCCCGTTGCCTACGACCTCTGCTTCGAGTCGATGCGGGCCTTCACCGCTGCGCGCGAGCCCGACACGCCCGACGAGATCTGGCTGTGCGAGCACCCGCGGGTGTTCACGCAGGGCATCGCCGGCAAAGACGAGCATGTGCTCGACCCGGGCGCGATTCCAGTCGTTCAGACCGACCGCGGCGGCCAGGTCACGTACCACGGGCCGGGGCAGGTCGTCGCCTACCCGCTTGTCGACCTGCGTCGGCTCGCCATCTACGTCAAGGAATACGTGTTCCGGCTCGAGCAGGCGCTGCTCCGCACGCTCGAGGTACAGGGAGTCACCGGGCACCGCGTGCGCGGCGAGCCGGGCGCCTATGTGCGGCTGGCCGACCCCTTCGGCCACGCTGTCCTCGCAACTTCTTCTCCCTCTCACGCGACAGCGGGAGAGGGCCGGGGTGAGGGCGCCGGCGACCTCTTCGCCGGGCTCGGCAAGATCGCGGCGATCGGCGTCAAGGTGAGCCGGCACCGTACGTATCACGGCGTGGCGCTCAACGTTGCCATGGACCTGCGACCCTTCGAGCGCATCCATCCGTGCGGTCATGCCGGCCTGAAAACGATCGACCTTTCTACAATCGGCGTTCGCGC
>JANXWR010000603.1 GCA_025351025.1 Burkholderiales bacterium
TAGATGGCTTTGTGCTTGCCGCGCAGGCGAAGGGCGACTTCACTGGCCACCCTGCCCAAGACCTTGTCGGTCGCGTCGATCACAAACCACTCATGCGTCACTTCGGCGGGTTTGGCGCTGAAGGTTTTCATGGAAGTTTCAAGTTGAAGGCAGCCCCATGGACGACGCTTCGACGATGTCGGGCCCGCTTCTGAAGGCGGTCGCTTACCCGTGTTCGCTTCGTCCCTTTGCGCCCGCGACGGGCGCGCTTTCCGCTGGAGCAATACGCGAAAAGCCCTCGAGTGTAGCAGAAGGGTGTGGTCGGCAGGAGGCGGCGCGCCCGACCTTGGTAGGCATCCTCTAGCCAAAGCTTCTACACTGGGGTTAACCCGTAGAACATTGGCCTATCCATGAATCTGATCGAAAGCGGCTTCCCAGTCGAAGTCCGACTTGCCGAAGCGACATCGCCGCCGGCCTCTGCCGCCGGCCCCGCCGCTACCAGCCATCCGGCCGCACCGCATGATCGCGAGCCCGGCGCAGCCAAGGGTAGGGCATGGGTGCCGATCCGCTCGCTCGGCCCGCGTCACCGCGAACGCATCGTCGCTCACCTGGTGTCGCTGGACGAGCGCTCGCGCTACCTGCGCTTCGGCTATGCGGCAAGTGAGGCGCAGATCGCGCGCTACGTCGATACGATCGATTTCGAGCACGATGAGGTGTTCGGCATCTTCAACCGTCGCCTAGAGCTGGTCGCGATGGCGCATCTCGCCCATCGCCTCGCCGACGCGTCACGGGGCCGCGAGGCCGCCGCCGAGTTCGGCGTCTCGGTTCTGCCGCAAGCGCGCCGGCGTGGCTTCGGCCGCCGCCTGTTCGAGCATGCCGTGCTCCATGCGCGCAATCGTGGCGTCGTCTCCATCTTCATCCACGCCTTGAGCGAAAACACGGCAATGCTGAAGATCGCCCGCGACGCCGGTGCCAGCGTCGAGCGCGAGGGCCCTGAATCCGAAGCCTGGCTGAAGCTGCCGCCCGATTCGTTAGCTTCGCACCTCGACGAGTTTCTGGGCGACAGCGCCGCCGAGCTCGACTACCGCCTGAAGCGCCACGCGCGCCATGTCGAGAACCTGTTCAAGCGGTCGGAGAAGGCCCCGATTGGGGATGGCTGAGCCGGGCTGCCGCCGCTAACATCCAACGCTTCGATTGCCGCGTCGCGCCGTGCCGACGCCGCGGCATTCAGGAGTGCTTGCTGGCTATGGAAACGGTTCCCTGGGTCGCCGCCCTGGTAGCGATATCGCTGCTCGGCGTCGTCCTGCTCGTGTGGTCGTGGCTGGCGCGCCGGCCGCCGCGCGTCGCCCCACTGCCCACTGAATGGGCGCTCTCCGCGCGACCCGTGTTCTCGACCGACGAGCGCCGCGTCTACAAGCTGATGCGAGAAGCGCTGCCGCACCACATCGTTCTCTCCAAGCTGCCGCTGGTGCGCTTCTGCCAGCCGAGCGATCCGGCCGAGGTGCGTTACTGGTACGAGCTGCTCGGCTCGATCAACGTGACCTTCGCGGTCTGCAGCGCCAACGGACGCGTGCTGGCCGCGATCGACCTCGACACCGACCGCGGCAACTCGCGCCGCGTCCTGCAGATCAAGCAGTCGGTGCTCGGCGCCTGCCGCGTGCGCTACCTGCGCTGCCCGGTCGACAACCTGCCGTCACCGGGCGAATTGCAGTTGCTCGTGCCGAGCGCCACGGCCGCGTCGCGCGGTCCGCAGCCTGCCTCCGGGCCGCCCAGCGACCTCGACGAGGCGCGCGACTCGCTCGCCAACACGGTCGCCTCGCGCCGCGCCCAGCGCACCGCGCTCTGGCAGGACTCTTCCTTGTTCCAGGATTCGTTCTTCGCCCCCGACAGCCGTCAGGACGGCTTCGGCAACAGCGAATATTCCGGCCTGTCGCCGGCTGTGCTCGCCGCCGCTGCCACCGCCGCGCGCTCGGGTTTCTCGCCGAGCGGCAACGGCGCCTTGAACGGCAGCGGCGCGACGCCGCCGCGGGCCCGGAGCGAAGACGGCGAAGACGCCGGCGGTGCCGTGGTCGTCGACCCCGCCGCGGCGGCGTTCTCGCGGTCGCGCCACTGATGCCGCGCGCCGGCCCAGGCGCGCGCATCCGCCATGACTGACGGGAGCCCGCACGCGGCGGCGCCGTCCGCCCCATATGCCGATCTCACGCCCGCGGCGGTCCTCGACGCGCTCGACGGCGTGGCCCTGCGTGGCGACGGACGCATGCTGCAGCTCAACTCCTACGAGAACCGCGTCTTCCAGGCTTTTCTTGAAGATGCGCGCGTCGTCGTCACCAAGTTCTACCGGCCGGCACGCTGGAGCGACGCGCAGATCCTCGAGGAGCATGCCTTCGCGAGCGAGCTCGCGACCGCCGAGATTCCGGTGGCGGCGCCCTTGGTCCTGCAGCCGGACCGCGACTCGCCGCATGCTGCCGCGGTGACACTGGCCGGAGCGACGCTGGGCATCGCCTCGATCGGCGCCCACGCCTATCGGTTCGGCGTATGCGAGCGACTTGCCGGGCGCGCCCCCGAGCTCGGCGATCCCGAGGTGCTGCGCTGGCTCGGCCGCTACATCGGCCGGCTCCATGCCGTCGGCGCGAGGGCCAAGTTCGTGCATCGCCTGAGCATCGACGTGGCCAGCTACGGCGAAGCCAGCCGCGACTTTCTGCTCGAGCACGACATCGTTTCGCCCGACGTCTCGACCGAGTGGCGGGCGCTCGTCAATGCCGCCCTGCAGGCCTGCCGCGCCGCCTTCGACGCTGCCCCGCTGCACAGCCTGCGCCTGCACGGCGACTGCCATCTTGGCAACGTCTTGTGGACCGAGCGCGGCCCGCACTTCGTCGACCTCGACGATGCCGTCAACGGCCCGGCGATGCAGGACCTCTGGATGCTGCTGTCGGGCGAGCGCGCCGCCATGAGCGGCCAGCCTCTCGACGTGCTCGAAGGCTACGAATCCTTCATGGACTTCGACTGGCGCGAGGTGCGCTTGATCGAGCCCTTGCGCACCCTGCGCATGATCCACCACAGCGCCTGGATCGCGCGGCGCTGGGAAGACCCTGCCTTTCCGATAGCCTTCCCATGGTTCGCGGGAACCTCCTATTGGGCCGACCAGTGCACGCGGCTGCGCGAGCAGATCGTGGCGATGGCCGAGCCTCCGCTCGGCAGCCCGGCCTGATCGCGCGCGGCGGCTAGTCCTCGGCTAGGCCAGCAACAGCGCGTTGACGCGCTTCACGTAGGCGGCCGGATCGTCGAGCTGGCCGCCTTCGGCTAGCAGGGCCTGGTCGAACAGGATGTTGGCCAGCTCATCGAAGTGCGCGCTCGACTCGAGCCGCTTGACGAGCGCGTGCTCCGGGTTGATCTCGAGGATCGGCTCGGCCTTGGGCGCGCCCTGCCCCGCCTGCTTGAGCAGACGCGCCAGATGGCCGCTCACGTCGCCTTCTTCGGCGACCAGGCAGGCGGGAGAGTCGACCAGCCGGGTCGTCACGCGGACGTCCTTGGCGCGGCCCTTGAGCGCCCCCTTCAGGCGATCGAGCGTCGGCTTGAACGCGGTGGCCACTTCTTCGGCCTGCTTCTTCTCCGCTTCGTCCTCGAGCTTGCCGAGGTCGACCGAGCCCTTGGCGACGCTTTGCAGCGCATGGCCGTCGAACTCGTAGAGGTGCGAGAGCAGCCATTCGTCGACGCGGTCGGTGAACAGCAGCACCTCGATGCCCTTCTTC
>JANXWR010000011.1 GCA_025351025.1 Burkholderiales bacterium
CGGCAAGATCCGCCGCAAGTACAAGGAATACGGCATCCAGGAAAAGCCCTTCATCATCGTCAAGGCCGACGCCGGCACCTATGGCATGGGCATCATGACGGTGCGCGACCCGAAGGAGCTCGCCGACCTGAACCGCCGCTCACGCAACAAGATGAGCGTCATCAAGGACGGCCAGGAGGTGAGCGAGGTCATCCTGCAGGAAGGCGTGCCGACCTACGAGCGGGTCAACGACGCGGTCGCCGAGCCGGTCGTCTACATGATCGACCGCTACGTCGTCGGCGGCTTTTACCGCGTCAACTCCGAGCGCGGCAACGACGAGAACCTCAATTCGCCGGGCGCCAGCTTCGTGCCGCTGGCCTTCGCCGGCTCGAACCAGCTGCCCAAGCCGGGCAGCAAACCGGGCGCGAGCGCGCCGAACCGCTTCTACATGTACGGTGTGATCGCCCGACTGGCGATGGTCGCGGCGAGCTACGAGCTCGAGGCCACCGACCCCGACGCCGAGATCTACGAGTAGCCCGAAACGCGCGTGGCGCGCCGGGCCGACGGCGCGCGGCCCCGGCGGAGGTCACAATCCCTTTCGCCCTTCCCAGGCCCTTCGTCGCGATGAGTGCTGCACCTCCCCCGCTTCCAAGCGGCCCGATCGAGACGAGTGCGCCCGCCATGGCCGGCCGCGGCAGTCTGGCCGGCCTCACGCTCGCCGCGCTCGGCATCGTCTACGGCGACATCGGCACGAGCCCGCTCTACGTGATGAAGACGGTCTTCGACAAGGGCGCCGGCCTGGCGGTGACCGAAGCCGAGCTGGTCGGCGTCGTCTCGCTGATCCTGTGGTCGCTGATGGTCGTGGTGACGCTCAAGTACGTGCTCCTGATCATGCGTGCCGACAACCACGGGGAAGGCGGCATCATGGCCTTGCTCGCGCTCGCGGCGTCGTCCGTCGCCAACCGGGCGAAGCTTCGCCACGTGCTGATGCTGCTGGGCGTGTTTGGTGCCGCACTGTTCTACGGCGACGGCGTCATCACGCCAGCGATCTCGGTGCTATCGGCGATGGAGGGCCTGGAGATCGCTTCGCCGCGACTCGCGCCCTATGTCCTGGAGCTCACGGTGGCCGTGCTGGTCGCCCTGTTCATGGTGCAGAAGCGCGGCACGGCTGGCATCGGCGTGCTGTTCGGTCCGGTGATGGTCGCCTGGTTCGTGATTCTGGCGCTGGCCGCGATCGCACCGATCGCACGGCATCCGGCCATATTCGCGGCGGTCAATCCGCTGCAGGGAATCAGCTTTCTCCTGCGCCACGGCTGGGTCGCTTTCGTGGCCCTCGGGTCGGTCGTCCTCGCCGTCACCGGCGCCGAGGCGCTCTATGCCGACATGGGTCATTTCGGCGCCCGCCCGATCCGGATGTCTTGGTTCGTGCTCGTGCTGCCGGCGCTGGCGCTCAACTACCTGGGCCAGGGCGCGCTGCTCGCCGAGCATCCCGAGGCACTCGACAATCCCTTCTTCAAGATGTTTCCGGATTGGGCGTTGCTGCCGATGGTCGTGCTTTCGACCGCGGCGACCGTGATCGCGTCACAGGCGGTGATCTCGGGCGCCTACTCCATGACCAACCAGGCGATGCAGCTGGGCTTTCTGCCGCGCATGCGCATCGAGCACACCTCCGAGCGCGAGATCGGCCAGATCTTCGTGCCCGCCGTCAACGCGGCGCTGCTTGTCGCCGTGATCGCCGCGGTGCTGGGGTTTCGCTCGTCGACGGCGCTCGGATCGGCCTATGGCATCGCCGTCACCGGCACGATGCTGATCACGACGCTGCTCACCTTCTTCATCGTCCGCTACGCCTGGGGCTACAACTTCTGGCTCGCGCTCGCGGCGACGGCGTTCTTCGTCGCCATCGACGCCGCGTTCTTCTCCGCCAACCTCCTCAAGATCGCCGACGGCGGTTGGTTCCCCCTGGTCATCGCCGCATTGGCCTTCACCGTGATGGCGACCTGGGCGCGCGGTCGCGTCCTGCTGAACGAGCATCTACGCGCCGACGCCATCGAGCTCGGCCCCTTCCTCGAGTCGGTGACCGCCGACATCCCGATGCGTGCGCCGGGGACGGCCGTCTTCATGAGCGCCATCGCCGGCCTGACGCCGACGGCGCTGCTGCACAACCTCAAGCACAACCACGTGCTGCATGCGTCCAATCTGTTCGTCACGGTCGAGACGCTGGAGGTGCCGTGGGTCGCGGCGACCGAGCGCGCCGTCGTGGAACCGATCGCGGGGAGGTGCTTCACGATCCATCTGCGCTTCGGCTTCAAGGATCGGATCGACGTGCCGGCGGCGCTGGCGGCGATCGGCCAGGGCATCGAAGTCGATCCCATGACGACCTCGTATTTCCTGTCTCGCGCAACGGTGGTGCCGACCTTCGGCGCGGGCATGGCGGCGTGGCGGGAAAAGTTGTTCGCGAACATGCACCGCAATGCGACGGCCGCCTCCGACTTCCTGAACCTGCCGGCCAACCGCGTCGTCGAGCTCGGCACCAAGGTGCAGATTTGAGCCGGCCTGCGCCGGCCGCACCGCTGTCCCACACCGGAGGCGCTCATGCCGTCGGCGACCCGCGCTCGCATTCCAGCCTTGCCGCCCTGACCCTCGGCGCCATCGGCGTCGTCTACGGCGACATCGGCACGAGCCCGCTCTACGCGCTGAAGCAGGTCTTCGCGAACGGCCACGTGCCGCTCACGCCGCACAACATCTACGGCGTGCTGTCGCTGGTCTTCTGGACCTTGACGGTCGTCGTCGCGGTCAAGTACGTCGTCCTCATCCTGCGCGCCGACAACAACGGCGAGGGCGGCCTGATCGCCATGCTGGCGCTCGCCTCGCAGGCGGTGCGCGACCGGCCGCGGCTGCGCCGGCGGCTGCTCTTCCTCGGCATCTTCGGCACTGCGATCTTCTTCGGCGATGGCGTCATCACGCCGGCGATCTCGGTGCTCGGCGCGGTCGAGGGCCTGTCGGTCGCGGCGCCGGCGCTGCACACCTGGATCGTGCCGATCACCCTCGTCGTCCTGACCGGGCTCTTCCTGTTCCAGCGCCACGGCACGGCGCGCGTCGGCAAGCTGTTCGGGCCGGTCATGCTGGTCTGGTTCGCGGTCATCGCCCTGCTCGGCCTGATGCACATCGGCGACACGCCGGACATCCTGCGCGCGCTGTCGCCGCACTACGCGATCCTGTTCCTGATCGGCCAGCCCTCGGTCGCGTTCATCGCGCTCGGCGCCGTCGTGCTCTGCGTCACCGGCGCCGAGGCGCTCTATGCCGACATGGGCCACTTCGGCAAGCGGCCGATCCGCTACGCCTGGTTCGGCATCGCCATGCCGGCGCTCATTCTCAACTACTTCGGCCAGGGGGCGATGCTGCTGGCGCACCCGGACAAGGTCGGCAATCCCTTCTTCGAGATGGCGCCGACCTGGGCGCTCTATCCGCTCATCGCCCTGGCCACCTGCGCCGCCGTGATCGCCTCGCAGGCGCTCATCACGGCCGCGTTCTCGGTCACCAAGCAGGCGATCCAGCTCGGCTATCTGCCGCGCCTGCGCATCGCCCACACCTCGGAGTTCGAGACCGGCCAGGTCTACGTGCCCTTCGTCAACTGGGGCCTGTTCTGCGGCATCGTCGTCGCCGTCGTCCTGTTCGGCTCGAGCGATGCCCTCGGCGCGGCCTACGGCATCACGGTGACGATCGACATGCTGATCACGACGACGATGACCTTCTTCGTCGTCCGCTACGCCTGGAAGTATCCCTGGTCGCTGGCGGTGGCGGCGACCGGCTTCTTCTTCATCGTCGACTTCACCTACT
>JANXWR010000021.1 GCA_025351025.1 Burkholderiales bacterium
CAGCGACCTGAAGGGCAAGACCGTCGCCGCCAGCCCGCCCGGCACCTCGCCCTATTTCGCGCTGGCCTGGATGCTGAAGAAGAACGGCATGTCGCCCAAGGACGTGAAGGTCGTCAACCTCGAGCCGCAGCCGGCGGCCAACGCGATCATCGCCGGCACCGATGGCATCGATGCGGCCATGACCTACGAGCCCTATCTCTCGGCGGTGCGCGCCAAGCCCGAAGCCGGCAAGATCATCGCCACGACGCTCGACTACCCGATGGTGATGGACACCTTCGGCTGCACGCCCAAGTTCCTGGCCGAGAACCCGAAGGCCGCCAAGGGCCTGGCCGACGCCTACTTCGAGGCCGTCGACATGATCAAGGCCGAGCCGAAGAAGAGCTTCGAGATCATGGGCGCCGACGTCAAGCAGAGCGGCGAGGCCTTCGAGGGCAGCCAGAAGTACCTGCGCTGGCAGGACCGCGCGGCGAACCAGAAGTTCTTCGCCGGCGAGCACGCCGCCTTCAGCAAGGAAGCGGCCGACCTACTGCTCGAAGCCGGCATCATCAAGCAGATCCCCGACATGACGAAGCTCGCCGACACGCAATTCATCAAGTGAGCTTACATCACCCTCTCCCGCGCGCGGGAGAGGGCAGGGGCGAGGGTCGCCGCGCATGAAACCGCTGACCCCGGTCGCGCCAGGCACGCGCGTCGTGCTCGGCGTCGCCTTCTTCGTCGTCTTCGTCGCCGTCTGGTCGTTCGCGACCTTCGGCGGCTTCGTCTCGAACACCTTTCTCGCCGACCCGCTGCAGATGCTTCGCTCGGGCTGGACGTTGCTCGCGACGCAAGGCTTCGGCTGGGACATCGGCTGGACCGTGTGGCGGGTCTTCGGCGGCTTCGTCATCGCCGCACTGCTGGCACTGCCGCTCGGCATCGCCATGGGCGCCTACAAGCCGGTCGAGGCCTTCTTCGAGCCCTTCGTCAGCTTCGCGCGCTACCTGCCGGCGAGCGCCTTCATTCCGCTGCTCATTCTCTGGGCCGGCATCGGCGAGGCGCAGAAGCTCTCGCTCATCTTCATCGGCTCGTTCTTCCAGCTTGTGCTGATGATCGCGGTGATCGTCGGCAACACGCGGCGCGATCTCGTCGAGGCCGCCTACACGCTCGGCGTCGGCGACCGCGGTCTGATCCGGCGCGTGCTGATCCCCGGCGCCGCGCCCGAGATCGCCGAGGTGCTGCGCATGGTGCTCGGCTGGGCCTGGACCTACGTCATCGTCGCCGAGCTGATCGGCGCCTCGAGCGGCATCGGCCACATGATCACCGACAGCCAGGCATTGCTTGCCACCGACCAGATCATCTTCGGCATCATCGTCATCGGCCTGATCGGGCTGGCCAGCGATCTGCTCTTCAAGTGGACGAACCGTCGCCTCTTTCCCTGGGCGGCGCTCGGGCGATGAACGTGCTCTCGATCCGCGGCGTGAGCCGGACATTTCGTTCGAGCCAGGGCGAGACGATGGCGCTGCAGGCGACCGACCTGCAGGTCGACGAGAACGACTTCGTCACCATCCTCGGTCCCTCGGGCTGCGGCAAGAGCACGCTGCTGCGCATCGTCGCCGGCCTGGACCAGCCGACCCTGGGCGAGGTGCAACTCGACGGCCGGCGCATCACCGGGCCCGGCGCCGACCGCGGCATGGTGTTCCAGAGCTACACGCTCTTTCCCTGGCTGACGGTGCTCGACAACGTCTGCTTCGGCCTGCGCGAGCGCGGCATGGCGCGCCATGAGCAGCTCGACATCGCGCACGGCTTCATCGCCAAGGTCGGGCTGCAAGGATTCGAGCGCCACTTCCCGAAGCAGCTCTCGGGCGGCATGCAGCAGCGCACGGCGATCGCCCGCGCCCTTGCCAACGGCCCGCGCATCCTGCTCATGGACGAGCCCTTCGGCGCGCTCGATCACCAGACGCGCGAGCTGATGCAGGAGCTGCTGCTCGGTATCTGGGAAGCCGAGAAGAAGACGGTGCTGTTCGTGACGCACGACATCGACGAAGCGG
>JANXWR010000026.1 GCA_025351025.1 Burkholderiales bacterium
TAGACGTGGGCGAAGGTCAGCGCGGTATGGAAGTCCGCCTCGGCGGTGGCGCCGTCGCCGATCCACGCCGATGCGATCCTGGTGTCGCCGCTGATGGCGGAGGCCATCGCCCAGCCCACTGCCTGGATGAACTGCGTCGCGAGGTTGCCGCTGATGGTGAAGAAGCCGGCCCGCTTGAGCGAATACATCACCGGCAGCTGACGCCCCTTCAGCGGGTCGCGCTCGTTCGACATCAGCTGGCACATCATGTCGACCATCGACACATCGTCGCGCGCCAGCAGCAGGCCCTGCTGGCGGTAAGTCGGAAAGCACATGTCGCCCGGGTCTAGCGCCAGCGCATGGGCCGTGGCGATAGCCTCTTCGCCGAGGCATTGCATGTAGAACGAGATCTTCTTCTGGCGCTGCGCGATCAGCATGCGGGCGTCGAAGGCGCGGGTCTTCAGCATCGCGCGCATGCCGGCGCGCAGCAGCGTCGGCTCGACCTGCGGATCCCAGGGTCCGACGGCGCGTCCTTCGTCATCGAGCACCCGCACGAGCGTATAGGCCAGGTCGGTGGTGTCCATGGGCGCCGAGTTCACCGGAGGGCGGCGCACCGCCCCGGCAGGCGACAGCCGAAGGAAGGAGAAGTCGGTTGCGCAGCCGGGCCGGCCGCTCGGCTCGGGCACATGCAGACGAAGCGCTTCGTGCTGGCTCATTCGCGTCATCCTTCGCGCACGATCGTGTCGCGCGCCAGGTCGCTCGGTCCGGAGCGTCGCAAGAGATGCCTGAGACGACCGGTCGGGACGCTCGCAACGGCGGGTTGCCGTCGAAAGCGTCATGCGATGAGGGTAACGGATTTTCGGCGCCCGCCGCGCTCACGCGCTCTCCGAGGGTCGACCCTGCTTCGATTCGCGCACGAGAAACCGCGTCGCCGTGTCGGCCTGGCGTCAACGCGCATCGCCTGGCCCGCGTTGGACAGCGAAACAGCCCTGTCCCGTTCCGACCCGAAATGACCACTTCCACGCTCCGCTTCAGTGGCCCTCCACACGAGGCACGCGTTCAGCTCGTTCAGTTGCTTAGAAAATTTCCGCAGGTGTCGTTTCGCGAGTGCGCGACCACCGAGTATGAGGTCACGGCTTCCGACGAGTCCACGCTGAAAGCGCTGAGCAGCGTTCCCGGCTGGAGCCTGACCGGCCCGCGCTGAGGGAACCTCTGCGGGCCGGTCTCGCGCCGGCACCTGCAGCCAACACCGACGAACCGCCGCTGCCGGCGCCGAATACCTGAAGTGAAGCGAACCTAGCGCCCTTCGAGCGGGTACTGGGGATCGTTGTAGCGGGGCGTCGACGGATGGCCAGGCGTCACCAGGCTGTCGACGAGCGCTTCGTCGTCGGCGTCGATGACGCAGTCGAGCGCGCCGAAATAGTCCTGCCATTGCGCCAGCGTGCGCGGGCCGGCGATGACGGCGCTGACCGGCTTGGCGGCAAGCACCCAGGCGGTGGCGAAGTGGGCGAGCGAGACGCCCTTCTTCGCGCAGTGCGCCTTCAGCGTCTCGGCAATGCGCAGCGACTCTTCGCGAAACTCGGTTTCCATCATCCGCTTGTCGCCGCGGCCGGCACGCGAGTCCTGCGCCGGCTTGCTGCCGGCCGCGTACTTGCCGGCGAGCACACCGCGCGCGATCGGGCTGTACGGCACGACGCCGATGCCGTGATGCGCGCAAGCGGCCAGCACCTCGACTTCGGGCTGGCGGTTGAGCAGGTTGTAGTAGGGCTGGCAGACGACCGGCGCCGGCATGCCGAGCGCGCGCGCGACATGCGCGGCCTCGGCGATGCGCCAGCCGCGGAAGTTCGAGACGCCCCAAGAGCGGATCTTGCCGGCGCCGAGCAGCGCGTCGACGGCGCGCAGCGGCTCTTCGAGGTCCATGCCGTTGAAGTCGCGATGCAGGTAGTAGACGTCGATGTGATCGATCGCGAGCCGGCGCAGGCTCGCCTCGCACTCGCGCAGCACCCAGGCGCGTGAGTAGCGCGACTCGTTCGGCCGGCTCGACATCGGGTTGCCGACCTTGGTGGCGACGATCCAGTCGTGGCGGTGCTCGCCGATCGCCTCGCCGACCATCTGCTCCGACTTGCCGGTCGAATAGACGTCGGCGGTGTCGATGAAGTTGACGCCGTGCTCATGGGCATGCGCGACTATGCGGCGCGCCTCGGCGAGGTCGGTCTGGTCGGCGAACATCATCGTGCCCAGGCACAGCGCGGACACTTGCAGCGGGCTCTCGCCGAGGTTTCGATATTGCATGTCGTGTCCTTCGCGATGCGCGGGTCCAACGCCGATGGGCCGCCATGCTAGCCGCGATATGATGAATCGCACGCTCGAAGGACATGATGGATCTGGCCGCCCTGACGATCAGCGATGCCGCGACCGCACTGCGCCGCGGCGAGTTCAGCGCCGAGGCCTATGCCGAGGCGTTGCTCGCCAAGGCGTCGGCGGGCGCCGCGCTCAACGCCTTCATCCATCACGATCCGGCCCAGGTGCACGCCGATGCGTGTGCCGCCGACGCGGCGCGCGATCGCTCGGCACCGCTCGGCGCGCTGCACGGCATTCCGCTCGCGCTCAAGGACAACCTCGACACCGCGGCGATGCCGACCACCGGCGGCACGCCAGGGCTGCGCGGCCATCGTCCGGCGAGGAATGGCGTGGTCGTGCAGAAGCTGCTCGACGCCGGCGCGATCGTCTTCGGCAAGACCAATCTGCACGAGCTGGCCTACGGCATCACCAACAACAACGCTGCCTTCGGCGCCGCGCGCAATCCTTATGACCCGACGCGCATTCCCGGCGCCTCGAGCGGTGGCGTCGGCGTGGCGGTGGCGGCGCGGATGGCACCCGGCGGCATCGGCTCCGACACCGGCGGCTCGGTGCGCATCCCGGCGGCACTCTGCGGCATCGTCGGCTTCCGGCCGACCACGGGCCGCTGGTCGCAGGCCGGCATCGTGCCGATCTCGCACACGCGCGACACGGCAGGCCCGATGACGCGCAGCGTTGCCGATTGCGTGCTGCTCGACGCCGTCGTCACCGGCAGCCACGCCGCCGCTGCATTGACCTTGAAAGGCCTGCGCCTGGGCGTGCCGCGTGCGCATTTCTGGGCACCGCTCGACGCCGAGGTCGCGCGTCTGATGGAAGGCGTGCTCGCGGCGCTGAAGGAAGCCGGTGCGGTGCTGGTCGAGGCCGACATTCCCGACGCCGGCCGGCTCGACGCCGAGGCCGGCTTTCCGATCGCCCTTTACGAGACCGTCGTCGATCTCGACGCCTACCTCGCCGGCCACGGCTCGGCGATGAAGTACGCGCAGCTGGTGGCGCAGTGCGCCAGCCCTGACGTCGCCGGCCTGCTGCAGAGCCTGCACGGCGAGGGCGCCATTCCCGAAGCCGCGTATCGTCACGCGTTGACCGTGCTGCGCCCGCAACTGCAAGCGGCCTATCGCGATCACTTCAAGCAGCAAGGCATCGCCGCGCTCGTCTTTCCGACGACGCCGCTCGCCGCCGCACCGATCGGCGACGACGAGACGGTCGACATGAACGGCGAGCGCGTGCCGACTTTTCCGACCTTCATCCGCAACTCGAGCCCGGGCAGCGTCGCCGGCATTCCCGGCATCAGCCTGCCGGCGGCGATGACATTGAGCGGCTTGCCGCTCGGCCTCGAGCTCGACGGGCCTGAGGGCAGCGACGCGAGCTTGCTGGCGATCGCCCGGGCGGTCGAGGCCATGCTGCCGAAGATGCCGGCGCCGCGAGCCTGAGAAGAGACTTCAACCAGAACAACCCGGAGGACCGAACCATGAGCCAAGAATTCCTTCCCGCGCGCCGCCGCATCCTGACCGCCGCCGCCAGCAGCGCGGCGCTCGGCGCCTCGGCCGGCTACATCGGCAGCGCCTTCGCCCAGCCGAAGGACTTCAAGATCGGTTTCTTCATCGCCCTGAGCGGCCCGGCCTCGCTGTTCGGCCCGACCCAGCGCGCCTGCGCCGACCTCGCCGCCGAGAAGATCAACAAGGCCGGCGGCATCATGGGCCGGCCGGTCAGGCTGATCTTCACCGACGCCGGCGGCCCGCCGGCCGAGACCGCGAAGTCGGCGGTGCGCCTGATGCTCGAAGACAAGGTCGATCTTTTCATCGGCTCGCACGACAGCGCCACGCGCGAGGCCAACATCGCGACGATCAAGGGCAAGACGCCCTACATCTATTCGCCGGTCTACGAAGGCGGCGAATGCTCGCCCAACGTCTACTGCCTGGGCGAGACGCCGCCGCAGCAGGCGCAGCCGGGGGTCGAGTTCCTGGCCAAGGAGAAGAACGCCAAGACCTTCTTCCTGATCGGCGACGACTATGTCTGGCCGCACAAGTCGAACGAGCAGATCAAGAAATACGTGGCGCAGTACGGCGCCAAGGTCGTCGGCGAGGAGTACGTGCCTTTCGGCGCACCGAACAAGTTCGAGGAGGCGGTGACGCGCATCAAGGGCATCAAGCCCGACGCGGTGATCGCCACGCTGGTCGGTGCCGACAACGTCAACTTCAACCGCACCTTCGCCGGCTTCGGCCTCGACAAGACGATCGCGCGCCTGTCGATGCTGCTCGAGGAGAACACGCTGATGGGCGTCGGCGCCGAGAACAGCGCCAACCTCTATTCGTGCATGGGCTTCTATGCGAACAGCCCGTCCGAGGTGACGAAGGCCTTCAAGGCCGAGTACATGGCCAAGTACGGCGCCAAGGCGCCGCAGCTCGCGACCATCGGCGCCGACTGCTACTCGGCGCTCAACCTCGCCAAGGCGATGTTCGACAAGGCCGGCTCGAGCGACGTGAAGAAGCTCACCGCCGCCTCCGAAGGCCTGACGTTCGACACCGCTTCGGCGCGCGTCACGATGCACGGCCGCCAGGTCGACAAGGACATGTACCTGGCGAGCTGCAAGGGCACCGAGTTCGAGGTCTTCAAGACCATCAAGGCCGTGAAGAGCGGCACCGCCTGCCGGGCCTGAACCGGTGCGGCGCAGCGCGTCGGTAGCGATCGCGCTGCGCCGCTGAGCGGCCGGCCGCGTTTCGCCCGCGCATGGAGGTCTTCGTCGCGCAGGCGCAGAACGCGCTGTTCGGCATCTCGACGCTGGCCATCGTCGCGCTCGGCCTGGCGGTGGTGCTCGGCCTGCTCGGTGTGCTCAACCTGGCGCACGGCGAGCTGGTCATGATCGGCGCCTATTGCGCCTACGTGGCGCAGATCAATGGCTGGCCGTACCTGGCCGCGGTGCCGCTGGCGATCGGCGTCTGCGGCGTGCTCGGCTATGCGGTCGAGCGCTGGCTGGTGCGGCCGCTTTATCAACGGCCGTTCGACACCCTGGTCGTCACCTGGGGCCTCAGCCTTTTGTTGCGCAAATGCGCCGAAGCGATGTTCGGCCTCGGCTACAAGAGCCTGAACGAGCCGATCGGCGGCACAGTCGTGCTGCTCGGCGCGACCTATCCGCGCTACCGCCTGGTGCTGATCGCGGTGAGCGTGCTCGTGCTCGGTGGCCTCGTCCTCTGGTATGCGAAGAGCCGCACCGGCACGCGCATCAAGGCGATGGTCGGCAACCCGGACCTGGCGCGCGCGCTCGGCATCCCGGTGACGCGCTACGCCTCGGCGACCTTCGTCGTCGGCACCTGCCTCGCGGGACTCGCTGGCGTGCTAATCGCGCCGCTGGTGCCGGTGCAGCCCTTCATGGGGCTCGACCACATCCTGATGTCGTTCTTCGTGCTCGTCGTCGGCGGCCTCGGCAGCGTCGGCGGTCTGCTCACCGGATCGACGGTGATCGGCGGCGCGAACAGCGTCGTCTCTGCCCTCAGCGACAGCACCGGCGGCTACTTCTCGGTGCTGGCCCTGGCGATCCTCTTCCTGTGGCTGAAGCCGCGCGGCATCCATGCGCGCTGATCGGCCCGCACGCGGTATTCCGATGCCGGCGCGCGTCGGCATCGCGATCGCGGCGCTGCTACTCCTGCCGTTCGCGGTCGGCGAGTTCTGGGCTTACCAGCTCGGCCTGCTCTACCTCTACGCCATCGCTGCGCTCGGCCTCGGCCTGTGCTGGGGCCGGGCCGGCTTTCTGCCGCTTGGCCAGGGACTCTTCTTCGGTCTGGCGGCCTATCTCTCCGGCCTGGCGCTGATCGCCTTAGAGCAGAGCGCGTGGCTCTTGCTCCTGCTGCCGCTCGCGGCCTGCGCCTCGGGCCTGCTCGCCTTCCTCATCGGCACCCTGGTGTTCCGCCGCCGCGGCGAGAGCGGACCGTACTTCTCGATGATCACGCTGGCGCTCTCGCTGCTCGCCTATCAGGTGGCGAACAACTGGGAGTCGGTGACCGGCGGGTTCAACGGCCTGAAGGGCATTCCCGGCCTGCCCGGCCTCGACAGCTACACCGCCGCCTACTACGTCGCCGCGACGGCGCTGATCGCGTCGACGCTGGCCATCGGCTGGCTCTACCGCGCGCCGCTCGGCGTGCTCTGGGCGGCGCTGGCGCACAACGAGCGGCGCGTCGCCATGTTCGGCTTCGACACCAACCGGCTGAAGGCGTTGGCCTTCGGCGTGAGCGGCCTGCTCGCCGGCGTCGGCGGCGCGCTCTATGCGCCGCAGCAGGGGCTGGTCACGCCGCAACTCTGCGGCTTCGCGTTGTCGGCCGACCTCGTCATCTGGGCCGCGGTCGGCGGCCGCGGCCGGCTGCTCGGGCCGGTGCTCGGCGCGATCGCGATCGGCGCGTTGACGAGCGGCCTGCGCGACCGCTTTCAGTTCTGGGAGATCGGCATCGCCATCGTCTTCATCCTCGTCGTCCTGCTGTTCCCGCAGGGCCTGGTCGGCGTGTTCGCGCCGCTCGAGCGCTGGTGGAGCCGGGGCGCGCGCCGCGCGGCGCCGGTGACGGCGACCGAGCGAGTCGCCACGACCGGCGACACGCGCCTCGAGATCGATGCCATCGACGTGCAGCTCGGCGAGGTGCGGATCCTCGACCGTCTCTCGCTCCGCTTCGACAAGCCTGGCATCTATTGCGTGATCGGGCCGAACGGCGCCGGCAAGACCTCGACTTTCAACATGCTGACCGGCGAGCTGCCGGCGCAGGCCGGGCGGGTCAGCTTCGACGGCCAAGCCATCGGCCGGCTGCAGACACACCGCATCGTCCGCCTCGGCATCGGCCGCAAGTTCCAGATTCCGTCGGTGTTCGCGCCGCTGCCGATTGCCGACAACGTCGCCATCGCGCTCTGGAGCGGGCGCGCCCGCGCGTTCGAGCTGCTGCGGCCGCGTCTGCGCCGCTGGACCAGTCCGGTGCTCGAAGCTCTGCAGGCGCGCTACCGGTTTCTCGCCGACGCCGGGCGCACCGCGTCCGAGCTCTCGCACGGCGAGCGGCAGATCCTCGAGCTGGCGATGGCGCTGCTCGGCGAGCCGCGCCTGTTGCTGCTCGACGAGCCCTGCGCCGGCCTCTCGCCGCAGGAAACGGCGGCGGCCATCGACGTCATCCGCTGGGCCAGCGAGCGGCGCGGCGCCACCATCGTCGTCATCGAGCACGACATGAGCCTGGTGCGCAAGCTCGCCGACCATGTCTTCGTGCTGCACAACGGCAGCCTGATCGCTGAGGGCAGCGTCGCCGAGGTCCAGGCCAACACGGCGGTGCAGGCGGTCTACGTCGGGGCCGAGAAGTGAGCGCGGCGCGGCTCGAGTTCGAAGGGCTGGTCGGCGGCTACGGCGACGTCGTCGTCGTGCGCGGCGCCTCAGGCGCGGTCGCCGCCGGCGAGGTGCTGTGCGTTATCGGCCGCAACGGTGTCGGCAAGAGCACGCTGCTGAAGATGCTGTTCGGCCAGCTGCCTTGCCGCGAGGGCAGCGTCCGCCTCGAAGGCCGCGCCATCGACGGCGTCGAGGCGTCGGCGCGGCGTGCGCTCGGCATCAGCTACTGCCCGCAGGAGCGACCGGTGTTCGACGACCTGAGCGTGCGCGACAACCTGACCCTGATGCGCGCCGACCGCGGCCTCAGGGCTTTCGCGCCGCTGTTCGCACGCTTCCCGATCCTCGAGCGGCGCCTCGAGCAGCACGCCGGCACGCTCTCGGGCGGCGAGAAGAAGATCCTGTCGTTCGCGCGCGGCCTGGCCGAGGCGCAGCCGCTGCTGCTGCTCGACGAACCGAGCGAGGGCGTGCAGTGGGAAAACATCGTGCATATGGCGGCGCTGATCGAGGCCGCGAAGGGCGCGGGCACGGCGCTCGTCGTCGTCGAGCAGAACCTGGCCTTCGCCGAGCTGATCGCCGACCGCTATCTGGTCATGGAGCAGGGTCGGGTCGCCCTCGAAGGGCGCCGCGACGAGATCGATCGCGAGCGACTGCTCGCGCACCTGCACGTCTAGCGAGGCGGGCGGCCCGCGCCGCTACATCATGTGCAGCATTCGCGGCACGATCAGGCTGAACCAAGGCACGAAGGCGATCAAGAGGAGCCCGATCACCAGCACGATGAGATAGGGCAGCATGTGCCGGGTCGCGTTTTCCATCGTCGTGTGGGCGATCGAGCAGGTGACGAACATGCCGACGCCGATCGGCGGCGAGAAGGCGCCCAGGCCCATGGCGATGATGAGGACGATGCCGTACTGCACCGCGTCGATGCCGAAGGTCGCGGCCATCGGCAGCAGCAGCGGGCCGAAGATGAGCAGCGCGGGCAGGCCTTCGAGCAGCGCGCCCATCAGCACCAGCGTGACGACGGTGGCGATCATGAAGAGCGTCGCCGAGCCGTGCAGCACCGTGAAGAGCGCCGCGATCTGCTGCGGGATCTTGGCCAGCGTCAGCGACCACGACAGCGTGCTCGCCGTGCTGGTGATGAAGAGCACCATGCCGGCCTGGGCCGCGGTGTTGGCCATGACGCGCCAGAGCTGCTTCGCCTTCAGCGAGCGGTAGAGTACGACCGAGAGCACCAGCGCGTAGATCACTGCCGTCGACGAGACCTCGGTCGGCGTGGCAATGCCGCTGACGATGCCGCCGATCAGGATCAGTGGCGCCACCAGCGCCGGGATGGCGGCGACGCCGGCGCGCGCGATCTCGCGCGGCGTATGCGCCGAGGTCGTGCCGACACGTCCGCGCGAGCGGAAGTAGATCAGCACCATCAGGCACACGGCCATCAGCGCCGCCGGCAACAGCCCCGCCGCGAACAGCGTGCCGATCGAGAGCGATGTCACCGAGGCCAGCACCAGCATGGCGATGCTCGGCGGCACCGTCTCGCCCATGATCGCGCCCGAGGCCAGTAGGGCCGCGGTCTCGCCCGGGTCGTAGCCTTCCTTCTTCATCACGCCCTTCATCGTCGTGCCGACTGCCGCGACGTCGGCGACCTTCGAGCCCGAGATGCCGGACATGATGTACATGCAGAGCACGATCACCTGCAGCATGCCGCCGCGAAAGCGGCCGACGATGGTGATCACGAAATGCGTCAGGCGCCGGCTCAGGCCGCCCTCCGTCATGACGTAGCCGGCGAGGATGAAGAACGGGATCGAGAGCATGACGAAGCTGCTGATGCCGTTCTGCAGGTTGATCGGCACGACCGAGAGCGGCACGAGCTTCGAGGTGTAGAGAAAGAGCAGCGTCACCATGAGCAGGGCGAAGCCGATCGGCACGCCGAGCACGAGCTGCAAGGCGAAGACAGCGAAGGCGACCGCGAGCGCGTAGCTGCGGCCTTCGGCGCCCAGCGTCGCCGCGACCGCGAAGGTCAGCGCAACCAGCATCGCGACGGCGATGCCCGCGCCGACGGCCTGTCGCCGGGGCAGCAACAACACGCGTTTGACGGCGAAGTAAGCGAGCAAGGCCATGCCCAGCAGCATCGGCAAGGCGAACCAGATCGCGCTGAGGCCGAGGTACACCGTGTGCTCGTCCCAGCGCGACAGCATCATCTGCCAGGCCAGCCAGCAGCCGATCGCCGCCATCACGAACACCTGCCAGTGGCAAAGCGCCTCGATGCTGCCGTGCCAGCGCGCCGGCAGCCGCTGCACGACCGCATGCAGCGCCATGTGCTCGTTGCGCGGGTAGGCGATGGCGCCGCCCAGAAAGGTCATCATGACCAGCGCCAGCTCGCCGATCTCGAGGCTCCAGAGCAGCGAGGTGTCGAACAGCGAGCGGGCGATGACGTTGCCGAACATCGCGACGAGCTCGACCACCAGCGCGGCGACGACGGCGACCTCGGCCGCCTGCTCGATGCGGTCGCTGCCGTGCGCGCGCCGGGCGGCGCGGTCGTCGCTTTCGTCGCCGGCCTCGCTTTCGTCGCACCGATCCGCGGCGACAGCCGTCGTCACTTCACCTCGTCGATGCTGGCGAGCAGCTCGGTCAAGCCCATGCTCTTGGCGAAGTCGGCGATCACCGGCTTGGTCGCCGCCTTGAACGGCTCCTTGTCGATGCTGTTGAACTTGACGTTGAACTTCGTCTGCATTTCGGCTTCAGCCGCCACGCCGGCCTCGGCCTCGGTCTTACGCTCGAACACGGTCGCTTCCCGCGCGTCTTTCAGGACGATTTGCTGCAGGTCGGGTGGCAGCTTGTCGAAAGTCTTCTTCGACATGAACATCGGCCGCACGGTGAACTCGTGCTCGGTACGGGCGATGAATGGCGCCGGCTCGTAGAACTTCATGTCGCGCACCGCGACCGACTCGTTTTCCATGCCGTCGACGACGCCGGACTTCATCGCCAGGTAGGTCTCCATGAAGGCGATCGGCGTCGGCACCGCGCCTACCGCCTTCCAGACGTTGACCTTGAGCGGACTGGAGATGAGGCGCAGCCGCATGCCCTTCATGTCGGCCATGCTGAGGATCGGCTTCTTGGTCGACAACACGTTGCGGCTCGAGCCGCCCCAGTAGCCGATGATTTTCATGCCGGTCTTTTCCTCGACCAGCGCGGCGTAGCGCTTGCCCGGCGCGCCGTCGAGCGACTTCTGCCAGTGCGCGTAGTCGTGGAACATGAAGGGCAGGGCGAAGAAGTCGAGCTCCTTGGCGAAAGGCGCGCCGGCCGAAGGATCGGAGACCACGAAGTCGAGCGAGCCATCCTTCACGAGCTGCATGGTCTGCGCCTCGCTGCCGAGGATGCCGCCGCTGAAGATGTCGATCTGGATGCGGCCGCCGCTGTCGTCGCCGACCTTCTTGGCGAAGAAGGCGAGGGCCTTGTGCCAGGGATGGTCTTCCTTGAAGTAGTGCGCGGTGCGCAGCGTGAACTGCGGCGCCTTGGCTTGCGCCAGAGCGGCCGGCGGCGTGGCGAACAGCAGCGCCGCGGCGCCGAGGGCGAGCAGGCCAGTCCTGCGCAACGTCGTCGTCGTCCTCGAAAGCTCGCGAAAGGTCAGGCTCGATCTCCCAGATGGAACGACTCGGTTCCGGTTTGTGTAACGTTTTACTGTATCGATCTACAACGACTCGGCGGACAAGGGTTTGCCCGTACCGTGTAGCCGCGGCGATGAAACTAAATTACAAGCGGACCGGGCCCGCGTCTGAAACTAAATTACAGGCCGCCGCGCTCGGTTTCTCGAAGGAGGATTCAATGATTCCCAGTCTCTTCGCCGGCACGCAGTCGCGCGGCAGCTCGAACTTCTCTCGTCATGGCTTTGCGGTCGCGTTGACGACCTTCATCGCCGCCCTCACGCTCGCGGGCGGCGGCGCGCTCGCCGCGCCGCCACGGGGCGGCGCCGCCAACATCGCCATGATCGGCGAGCCGCAGACGCTCGACCCGATGGCTTCGACCGCCGACCTGGTCGGCACGATCATGCTGCACGCCTACGAGCAGCTCTACACCTTCGACGCGAACTGGAACATCGCGCCGATGCTGGCCGAGAGCCTGCCCGCGATCTCGAACGGCGGCTTGGTCTACACGATTCCGCTGCGCAAGGGCGTCAAGTTCCACAACGGCCGTGAGATGACGTCCGACGACGTGCTCGCGTCGCTGAAGCGCTGGATGGAGATGGCGCCGCGCGGCAAGGCCGTCGCCAAGGAGATCAAGACGATCGAGGCGAAAGGCCCGAACGCGATCGTCGTGACGATGAACCGCGCCTATGCGCCCTTGCTTGCGCATTTGGCGCTGCCGAACGGCTTTGCCGCGATCATGCCCAAGGAGGTCATCGCGACGCCGCTGACGCAGTTCGTCGGCACCGGTCCCTACATGTTCAAGGAGAGAAAGCCCGACCAATACGTGCAGCTGGTCCGCTTCGACGGCTACGCCGCGCGCAGCGAGCCGGCGAGCGGCTACGCCGGCAAGCGCGAGGCGCTGCTCGACGAGCTGCGCTTCATCCCCGTGCCCAACGCCAACACGCGCGTCGAAGGGTCGCTCTCGGGGCAATACCACTTCGCCGACCTGTTGCCGGTCGAGTCGTACGCGCGGCTCGAGGCGGCGCCCAACGTCAAGCCGGTGCTGACGGCTCCGTTCGGCTTTCCCTACCTCGTGCTCAACACCAAGCAGGGGCCGCTCGCCAACGTCGCGCTGCGCCAGGCGGTGCAGGCGAGCCTGAACGACGCCGACATGCTCGGGGCAGGCTTCGGCGACCCGAAGTTCTACAGCGCCGACGCCAACCACTACGCGAAGAACACGCCGTTCTATTCGACCGCCGGCACCGAGCAGTACGGCAAGGGTGACGCGAAGAAGGCGGCGGCGATGGTCGCGGCGGCGAAGTACGACGCCACGCCGGTGAAGATCCTGACCAGTCAGCAGTACGACTTCCACTATCGGATCGCGCTGGTGATGGCCGAGAACCTCAAGGCCGCCGGCTTCAAGGTCGACATGCAGGTGGTCGACTGGTCGACCCTGATCCAGCGCCGCAACGACCCGGCGCTGTGGGACATCTACATCACGCACTCGGCCGTCCTGCCCGAGCCGACGCTGACGCCGCCGCAACTCGGCGACGGCGCACCCGGCTGGTGGAGCTCGCCGGCCAAGGACGCGGCGCTGGCCGCCTTCAACGCCGAGTCGGATGCCAAGAAGCGCGGTGCCTTGTGGGGCAACATCCAGTCGGTGGTCTACAGCGAGGTGCCCTACATCCGCGTCGGCAACTTCAACAGCGTGACGGCGCGCTCGACCAAGCTCGACGGCTACGTTGCGATGCCCTGGCCCTTCTTCTGGAACACGGGCCTGCAGAAGTGAGATGACGCGGTATCTCGCGGCCCGCTTTGCCGGGATGGTGGTGGTGATGTTGCTCGTCGCCACCCTGGTCTTCTTCATCACCCGGCTCGCGCCGGGCGACCCGGCGGCGGTGATGCTGGGCGAGCAGGCGACCGCCGCCGACATCGCGCAGCTGCGTGCCTCGTACGGGCTCGACAAGCCGCTGCCGCTGCAGTTCGCCTACTGGCTGAAGGAGCTGGCGCACGGCAACCTCGGCCAGTCGATCTTCCTGCAACGCCCGGTGGCGCAGGCGCTGTGGGAGCGGGCCGAGCCAACGCTGTTCCTGACCCTGTTCTCGATCGCCATCGCCACCTTGATCGGCGTGCCCTGCGGCATCGTCTCCGCGGTCTGGCGCGGCAAGGCCGTCGACCAGGTGTTCTCCGGTTTCGCGATGCTCGGCGCGAGCATCCCGAGCTTCTGGTTCGGCCTGATCCTGATGCAGATCTTCGCCGTCGGCCTTGGCTGGTTTCCGGTCGCGGGCTATGGCGACCCCGGCGTGCCGCTCGCCGACCGGCTGCATCACCTGGTGTTGCCGGCCCTCGTGCTCGGCATCGTCAACTCGGCGCTGATCCTGCGCTTCACACGCGCGAGCATGCTCGACGTGCTGGGCGAAGACCACATCCGCACCGCCCGCGCCAAGGGGGCAGGCGAGCCGCGCGTGATCCTGCACCACGCCCTGCGCAACGCCCTGATTCCGGTGATCACCGTGCTCGGCCTCACGTTCGCTCTGCTGGTCGGCGGCGCGATCGTCACGGAGACCGTGTTCGGCTTGCCGGGCATCGGCAACCTCGTCGTCTCTGCCGTGCTGCGCCGCGACTATCCGGTCATCCAGGGCGCGCTGCTCGTGATCGCGGGGCTCTACGTGCTCATCAACCTGGCGATCGACCTGCTCTACCTGGTCGTCGATCCGCGGGTCACCTACTGATGCGCACGTTGTTCGCCAAGCTGTCCCGGAGGAAGCTGGTGCTGGCGGGCGCGGTGATCCTGGCCAGCGTCGCCCTGCTCGCGCTTTTCGCGCCCTGGATGACGCCGTACGACCCGACGGCGCTGAAGATCCTCGACCGGCTGCAGAGCCCGCGCGCCGCGCACTGGTTCGGCACCGACGAGCTCGGCCGCGACGTGTTCTCGCGGGTGATTTTCGGCGCGCGCTATTCGCTGATGATCGGCGCGCTCGTCGTCCTGATCTCGATGTTTTGCGGCGTCCTGCTCGGCCTCGCCGCGGGCTTCTTTCGCCGCCTCGACGGCCCCATCATGCGGCTCGTCGACGCGATGATGTCCTTCCCCGACATCCTGCTCGCGATTGCCCTGGTCGCGGTGCTGGGCGCGTCGATGACGAACGTCATCCTGGCGCTGGCCATCGTCTACACGCCGCGCGTGGCGCGGGTCGTGCGCGCCTCGACGCTGGTCGTGCGCGAGCTGCTCTTCATCGAAGCCGCGCGCGCGATCGGCATTTCGATCTGGCGCATCCTCTTCATCCATGTCCTGCAGAACATCGCCTCGCCGATCCTGGTGCAAGCGACCTTCATCTTCGCCTACGCGGTGCTCGCCGAGGCCGGCCTGTCGTTCCTCGGCGTGGGCGTGCCGCCGGTGCTGCCGACCTGGGGCTCGATGATCTCGAGCGGCCAGCAGTTCTCGCACCAGGCGTTCTGGCTGGTCGTGTTTCCGGGCATCGCCATCATCCTGTCGGCCCTGTCCCTTCAGATGGTGGGCGACGGCTTTCGCGATCTGCTCGACCCGAAATTGCGCAAGGCGCTGTGAGCATCGCCCCGCCTGTTCTCGTGCCGGCTGCCGGACTCGGTCCGCTGCTGCAGGTCAGGAATCTGCGCACGCACTTCTCGAGCGACGCCGGTCTGGTCAAGGCCGTCGAGGACGTGTCGTTCAGCCTCGACGCCGGCGAGACGCTTGCCGTGGTCGGCGAATCCGGCTCGGGCAAGTCGGTGACCAGCCTGTCCATCATGGGCCTGGTCGCCGATCCGCCTGGCCGCGTCGTCGGTGGCGAGATCCTGTTTCGCACCCGTGCCGGGCCGGTCGTCGACCTCGCGCGCTTGCCGGCCCCGGCCTTGCGCGCGCTGCGCGGACGCGACCTCGCCATGATCTTCCAGGAGCCGATGACCAGCCTCAATCCGGTGTTCACGATCGGCGAGCAGATCGCCGAGGCGGCCGTCCTGCATCTGGGCATGCGCGGGGCGCAGGCGTCGCGCCGTGCCCTAGAGATGCTCGAGCTGGTCGAGATTCCCGCGGCGAAGCAGCGCTTCGGCGACTATCCGCACCAGCTCTCGGGTGGCATGCGGCAGCGCGTCATGATCGCCATCGCGCTCGCCTGCGATCCATTGCTGCTCATCGCCGACGAGCCGACGACGGCCCTCGACGTGACGATCCAGGCACAGATCCTCGTCCTGATCGACAAGCTGCGCCGCGAGGTCGGCATGGCGGTGCTGTTCGTCACCCACAACCTCGCCGTCGTCGCCGAGATCGCCGATCGCGTCGTCGTGATGTACGCCGGCAAGGTGGTCGAAGAGGGCGACGTGCGCAGCGTCTTCAGGGCAGCGAAGCATCCCTACACGCAGGGCCTGCTCGCCTGCCTGCCGCGCCGCGCGCTCGATGCGCTTGCGCCGGGCGCAGCGCGCCGGCTGAAGGCGATTCCCGGCCAGGTCGCCGGGCCGCACGACCCGCTGCCCGGCTGCGCCTTCGCGCCGCGTTGCGGGTTGGCGCTCGCCGAATGCTCGGCCGCCATGCCGCCGCTCGCCGACATCGCGGCGGATCGGCGCTCGCGCTGCCTGCGCTGGAGCGCGCTGTGAGTGAGCCGATGCTGCGCGTGCAAGGGCTGAAGAAGTACTTCGGCCAGCGCGACCGGCCGGTCCGTGCCGTCGACGACGTCAGCTTCGAGATCGCGCCGGGCGAGGTGCTGGGCCTGGTCGGCGAATCGGGGTCGGGCAAGAGCACGATCGGCCGCTCGCTGTTGAAGCTGATCGAGCCGACCGCCGGCGAGATCCGGTTCGAAGGCGATGACCTCGCGCCCTTGTCGGCGCGCGCGATGCGACCCTACCGGCGGCGCCTGCAGATCATTTTCCAGGACCCGTATGCGAGCCTGAACCCGCGCCGCCGCGTCGGCGACACGCTCGGCGAGGCACTGGCCACGCATGGCCTGCATCCCGGCCCGGCGCGGGCTGTGCGCATCGCCGAGCTGCTCTCGCTGGTCGGCCTGGCGCCCGAGCACGCACGGCGCTATCCGCACGAGTTCTCGGGCGGCCAGCGCCAGCGCATCGGCATCGCCCGGGCGCTGGCGGTCGAGCCTCGCTTCATCGTCGCCGACGAGCCGGTGTCGGCACTCGACGTGTCGATCCAGGCGCAGGTGATCAACCTGCTGTCCGACCTGCGCGAGCGCTTCGGCCTGACCATGCTCTTCATCTCGCACGACCTCGACGTCGTCGAATACCTGTGCGACCGCATCGTCGTCCTCTACCTCAGCAAGATCATGGAGGTGGCGCCCGCCGCGGCGCTCTACCGGACGCCGCAGCACCCTTACACGCAGGCCCTGCTCGACGCTTCGCCGCGGCCCGACCCGGAAGCGCGCCGCGAGCGCCGCCTGCTGCATGGCGACATCCCGAGCCCGATCGATCCGCCTTCCGGCTGCGTCTTTCGCACCCGCTGCCCCTATGCGCAGGACGCCTGTGCCGCCACCGTGCCGCCCTTGCGTGAAGTGGCGCCCGGCCGCTTCAAGGCCTGCCTGCGCGACGACATCTTCTGAACAGGACAGGACCGACCATGAAGCCGCTCGACCTGAGCTCCCTGCTTGCCGAGGTCCTCGATCCGACGACCAAGGGCTACCCGCTGTCGGCAGCGCCACTGCCGATCTCGGCGATCGGCGCCCAGGGCTGGCATCTCTTCGCCGGCGATCTGCCGCTGCCGCTGGCGGTGTTGCGCGACTCGGCACTCGCGCACAACCACGCCTGGATGCGCGACTTCGCCGCGGCGACCAGGGTCCTGCTCGCGCCGCACGGCAAGACGACGATGGCGCCGCAGATCTTTGCCCAGCAGCTCGCCGCAGGCGCCTGGGGCATGACGGTGGCCAACGTGCAGCAGCTCCGCGTCTGCACCCGCTTCGGCGTGCGCCGGGTGATCATGGCGAACCAGCTGCTTGGTGTGCAGGAAGTGAGCGCCGTGATCGGCCTCCAGGCGCAGTACCCCGACCTCGAGTTCCACTTCCTGATCGACTCCCTGGCGCAGCTTGCGGCGATCGAGGCCACGGCCGCCGCCGCTCCGCCGTCGCGCAAGCTCACCGCGCTGATCGAGCTCGGCGTACCGGGCGGGCGCACGGGCCTGCGCACCCACGGCCACGCGCTGGCGCTGGCGCGTGCCGTCGCCGCCAGCGGCGTCGTCGCGCTGTCGGGTCTCGAGTGCTACGAGGGCCTGGCGATCAGCGGCGACTCGGCACGCGATGCGGCGACGGTGGGCGCGCTGATGCAGCGCGTGAAAGAGCTGGCGCTGGCCTGCGACGGCGAGGGCCTGTTCGCCGGTGCAGCGATCATCCTGACGGCCGGCGGCTCGGCCGCGTTCGACATCGTCGCCCGCGAGCTGCCGGTGCGCCTGTCGAAGCCGGTGCTGACGATCCTGCGCAGCGGCTGCTACGTCACCCACGACTCGGGCAACTACATGCGCCTGCTCGAGGGCGTCAAGGCACGCAGCGGCGCGGCCTGGCAGGCGCGCCCGGGCCTGCAACCGGCGCTCGAGGTGTGGTCGCGGGTGCAATCGGTCCCGGAGCCGGGGCTGGCGATCCTGACCATGGGCAAGCGCGACGCCTCGTACGACATCGAGCTGCCGATTCCGCTCAAGCGTTTTCCCGCGCGCACCAGGACCGGCGCGGAGGCCGTGCCGGCGACCTGGACGATCGCTGCGATGAACGACCAGCACGCCTACCTTCGCTTCGCTGCCGACGAGACGGACCGGCCGCAGGTCGGCGACCTGATCGGCTGCGGCATCTCGCACCCGTGCACGACCTTCGACAAATGGCGGGTGCTGTTCCGGGTCGACGATGGTTATCGCGTCACCGGCGCGATCCGCACCTTCTTCTGATGCGCCGCGCGCCCGGACTGTCGTGAGCCCGCCCCGCAAGACTGACCGCACGCGGCAGGGCGACCTGCTGGTGGCGATGCGCGAGCGCTCGGCGTCGCTCTCGCAGGCGCAGCGACAAGTCGCCGCGGCGATGCTCGACGACCCCGAGTTCGCGCTGCGCGCCAACGTCGATGCGCTGGCCCGGCGGGCCGACGTGAGCCCGCCGACCATCACCCGGTTCTGCCGTGCGCTCGGCTATTCGGGGCTGCGCGAATTCAAGCTGTGCCTAGCGCACACGCTGGCGGTCGGCAAGTCGACGCTGCACCGCGCCGTGAAGAGCGGCGACGACATGGAAACGGTGACGCACAAGGTGCTGCAGGACGCCGTCAGCGCGCTCTCCAACCTCGAGCAGCATGTCGTGCCCGAGGACCTGGAACGCGCCGCGACGCGCATCGCGCGGGCGCGGCGGGTCGACTGCTACGGCGTCGGCAACGTCTCGATGTTCATGGCCAGTGACGCGCAGGCGCGCTTTGCCCGGCTCGGCATGAATTGCGGCGCGTACTTCGACGCCCATCTCCAGCTCATCTCCGCCGCGACGATGGGCAAGCGCGACGTCGTCCTGGCGATCTCGTACGTCGGCCGGATGCGCAGCCTCCTGCAGGCGGTCGAGGTCGCCCGCGAGCAGGGCGCGCTGGTCGTCGCCATCACGCAGCCGCGCACGCCGCTGGCGGCACTGGCCGACGTCGTGCTGCCGGTCGTCGTGCCGGTCGACCGGGCGATGCGCGTCGGCACCGAGGCCTATCTGGCGCAACTCACCTATCTCGAGATCCTGATGGTCGGCGTCGGCCTGCGCCGCGGCGCCGCCGCCTTCCGGAAGCTCAAGCGGGTGCGCCAGGTGCTGAAGGAACGCGGCTCGGAAAGCGAGCCGCATCCGGTCATGCCTTCGGCGTGAACGACAACGACGAGGAGTCTGCGATGAATGCGCAACACGACACGAGCCCGTCGGCCTGGCTGCTGCGCGGCGGCACCGTCATCGATGGCAGCGGCGCGCCGCGCTTCGCTGCCGACGTGCGGATCGAGGGAGGGCGCGTCGTCGCCGTCGGCGAAGGGCTCGCAGAGGGCGGTGCGCGGGTCGTCGACGTGGCGGGAAAGATCGTCGCGCCCGGCTTCATCGACGTGCACACACACGACGACCAGATCGTGCTCGCGGCGCCCGAGATGCTGCCCAAGATCAGCCAGGGCGTGACCACGGTCGTCATCGGCAATTGCGGCATCAGCCTGGCGCCGCTGGTCCATGCCAACGTGCCGCCGCCGCTCAACCTGCTCGGCGGCGCCGACAAGTACGTCTACCTGACGATGGCCGCCTACGTCGCCGCGGTCGATGCGGCGCGGCCGGCCGTCAACGTCGTGGCACTGGTCGGCCACTCGACCTTGCGCGTCGCGACGATGGACGATCCCTACCGCCCGGCGACTTCCCAAGAGCAGGCGCGCATGGTCGAGCTGCTGCAGGAAGGCCTGGCTGCCGGCGCCGCCGGCCTGAGCTCGGGCGTGTTCTACGCCACCGGCGCCGCCGCCGACATCGACGAGCTGGCGCTGCTTGCCGGCGTCGCCGGCGCGGCTGGCGGCGTCTACACGACGCACATCCGCCAGGAGATGGACAAGGTCATCGATTCGCTCGACGAAGCCTTCGCCACGGGGCGGCGCGGCAAGGTGCCGGTGATCGTCTCGCACCACAAGTGCGCCGGCCCGCGCAACTGGGGCCGCACGATCGAGACGCTGGCCCACATCGACGCGGCGCGCCGGCACCAGCCGATCGGTCTCGACTGCTATCCCTACGTCGCCGGCTCGACCGTATTGCGCAGAGAGATGGTCGACGGCGTCATCGAGATACTGATCACCTGGTCGACGCCGCATCCAGAGATGGCAGCGCGCCGCCTCGCTGACATCGCGGCGGAGTGGGGCTGCAGCCAGCAGGCAGCTTGCGAGCGCCTGCAGCCGGGCGGCGCCTGCTACTTCCAGATGCGCGAGGACGATGTGCAGCGCGTCTTGTGCTATCCGGTGACGATGATCGGCTCCGACGGGCTGCCGCACGACCAGCATCCGCACCCGCGGCTCTGGGGGACGTTTCCGCGCGTGCTCGGCCACTACAGCCGTGAGCTCGGCCTGTTTTCGCTCGAGACCGCGGTGCACAAGATGACCGGGCTCTCGGCGCGCCAGTTCCAGCTCGTGGATCGCGGCGAGATTCGGGTCGGCGCGTTCGCCGATCTCGTCGTGTTCGATGCGGCGACGGTCGAGGACAAGGCGACCTTCGAGCAGCCGAAGGCACTCTCGGCAGGCATCGTTCGCGTGTTCGTGAACGGCGAGCCCGCGTACCGCGGTGACGACGGACAGGTCCAACGCCACGGCCGGTTCCTGAAGCGAACGCCCGACCTCGCCTGAGCACCGTCGCGCGGCTCAGCCGAGACGAATCAGCATCGAGCCTGCCGTCGCCAGCGGGACCGCGACGAGCCAGGTGTTCATGGCGCCGGCGACGAGGGTCAGCCCAGGGTGCGATAGAAGTAGTGCGTGTCGCACAGGCCGCCGTGGGGCAGCAGGGCATAGCCGGGGATGACGCCGCAGGACTGCCAGCCGAGCCGCGCGTAGAGTCGCTCGGCGTCGCCGCTCGCCGTGTCGAGCACCAGCAGCGACTTGCCGAGCTCGCCGGCCCACTGCTCGGCCGCGACCATCAGCGCCGCGCCGATGCCGTGCCGGCGCGCCCGTCGATGCACCAGCATTTTCGACAGGTCGGCGCGGTGCGTCTGGTTCTCGGGTTGCTCGAGCACGAGCTGCACGGTGCCGACGATGCCGTGCCCGTCTTCGGCGACGAGCAGGGCGCGGGCGCCGGTCGCGACGTCGTCGGCGACGCGGCGCCAGAAGGCCGTCGCTCTGTTCATCGACAGGGGATGCATGAAGCTGACCGAGGCGCCGCCGTCGACGCAATCGATGAGCAGCAAGGCCAGCGCCTCGATCTGCGCCGCGGTCGATTCCGAGAGACGGCGGACAGTCGCGGCTGAGTCGGGGCTGGGTGCCGTCATGTCATCTCCAGGCGCCGGTCTCGATGGCGATGACGACGGCGTAGCGCGCCCGCCTGCGCGTCGGGTTGTGGTACGCGATGGGCCGGTCGAGCACCAGCGCCAGGCAGTCGCCGACGCCGAGGCGATGGCGCTCGTCGCCGAGCGTCACCTCGATCGCGCTTTCGAAGACCCAGATTTGCTGGTGCACATTGGGGCTGCGCGCGCCCGTCTCGTAGGTCACCCGCGCACCGGCTGGAAAAGACACCTCGACGATCTGGATCGGCGAGGCGAAGCCGGCCGGCGAGACGTTGCGCCGCACATAGCCCGACCCGGGGTCGCGCCAGGAGACCTGGTCGGCGAGTCGCGACACCGGCTCGGCGCCCGGCGTCGGTGCATCGAAGAGCGAGGCGAGTGGCACGCCGAGCCCGACCGAAAGCTTCTCGAGCACGACCGCGGTCGGGCTGCTCTCACCGCGCTCGATCAGCGAGATCATCGAGCGGCTGACGCCGCAGAGCGTGGCCAGCTCCTCGAGCGAGAGGCCGCGCAAAGCGCGCAGGACGCGCACGCGCCCGGCGATGCGGTCGGTTAGGCTGGGCGAGGCGACTTCTTCGATAGTGGATAGATAATCCAGTATCCTGGAATAGTCGTCAAGCGCCATCGGGGCGGCGCGATCCTCGGGCGGTGCCTGGCGGCCTACGCGCGCATGAACAACCGGCTGCGCATCAGTGAATCGGCGTCGCGCACGTCGACGCCTTGCACCGGACTCTCGGCCGTGAAACGGTACTCGATGCCGCTCGCCGCGCCACGAACGACGACCGCGCTGCGTTCCACGTAGCGCAGCAGCACGGCACGACCGAGTGGCCGCGCCGATGAACCTGCGCCACGGCGCTCAGCCGCGGCGTTTGGCGGCGAGGTCAACGTCGAAAGTCCCGTCCGGTACGCGCTCGGACCAGGCAGGTTCGGTCGCACCTCCCATGACCGGTTGCTCACTGACGGCGGATTGCTGAACGCCGCCCGATTCTGTCCGCAACATCCCATCGGTTTCTCCTTGTGCAACCGGATTCAGGGGTTGGATCACGAGCTTGTCTGCGCTCGCGCGCTCGAGCAGACAAACCGCGCCCGACAGCGCCAACCACAGCACGATGCCGTCGCCCAGGGTGGTTGCCAGCCACCACGCCATCGGTGCGGCGACCCAGAGGCTGGTGCAGTTGAAGCAGTCCATCAGGTGGCCGAGCCAGCCGCCGCCCAGGCGGGCGCGCAGCCGCGCGACCAGATCGGCCGGCCCATCCTCGCGGGCGATCAGGTGCGTCAGCCGCCACGTGGCCAGAACGGCCAGCGCCAGCCTGGCCCAAAAGGCCGCGTCGGCGGTCATCTCAGGCGGCGGGTTTCACGACCGGCAGATCGTTGCAGATGCAAACCGCCCATGGCAGCGACCAGGCGGCATGGCACGGCGGGGAGCTGGTGCGTGTCTTGTCCTGCGCGTAGAGCTGGAAGGTGTAGCCGCAGCAAGTGCCGCGCTCGAGCGCGAAGCCCGCGGGCGGCGCGATCGGTGCGACCAGCGAGCCTACGCACCCGACATCGAAGATGCGCAGATCGATGGTCGTGAGCAGGCCCAGCACCCGTGGCGGGATCGGCGGCGGCACCGGGCAGCCGGCCACGGTGGGCAACGGCTCGCAGCGCACGCCCGGGTCGCCGACGCGGGTCGTTCCCTTCAACGGGTCTGGGCCGAAGATTGACGGCGCCAGGGTCGGCGTGATCGGAACCCCATAGCTCGGCCCGCCCTGGCGCGTGATCCACAGGCTGTAGTAGTCGAAGTTGTCGCTCGGGAACGAGGTGTCGGTCTCGTCGACGTACTCGTCGAAGGCGATGCCCTGCAGTCCGGCCGGCCACGGCACGGCGCACGGCGCGCCGGGCGGGATGAAGCTGCCGTCGAGCGAGAGGTGCATGTCGGTGCACGACGGCAGGCCGCGGATGCCGCCGAAGTAGACCTGCGTTTCGCCGATCATCGGCTTGTTGTCGAAGTACACGTGCTGCGTGTCGTAGTAGTGGGTGCCGAGCGTGTCCGTCACGTCGAGCAGCAGCGTGTACTTGCCGCTCTGGCAGCGGTGGTGCGGGTCGGGACAGCCGGCCGCGTCGGTTACGCCGGAGGGCAGCGCGCTCGCGCTCGGAAAGCAGGTCGGCTGCAGTTTCCAGAGGTGATGCAGGTTCAGCGAGGGGATGTCGATGTTGTCGACGAGGGCCGTGGTCAAGGTCGCGTTGACGCCGATGACCTGATTCCACGGCGCGCGCTTGCGCGACTCGACCACCGGGTCGGGATCGGTGTAGCAGACGGGCCCGGAGAGCAGCAGCGAGCCGGTGTAGGCCGCCGGGCTGAAGCCGGGCTGGGTCGGCCCGGGCAGATAGCCCAGCCCCCAGCGCAGATCGAAGCACTTGATCTTGCGGCCGCTGCAGTCGCCCACGTAGGCGCTGCCGCCTACCTGCACGCAGCAGCCGACCGGCACTTCTTCACCGGCCGAGCCGGAGATGACTGCGTCGGGATCGAACGGATCGGTCGGGTTGATCGGCGCTTCGGCGACGTGATCGATCCAGACCATGACCTTGAACAACGCGAATTGCTTGCAGAAGCAGCAGAGCGCGCCGCCGCCGGACGGGAACACGCAGAGACGGATCTCGAACGAGTCCGGCGGGAGCGTGGTGGTCTCGATCCAGCCGAGCGTACCGGCGCCGACCTGCACCGAGCCGACACTACCGCCGCCGGGATAGCTGATGCCGACGCTCGACCAGTCGAGCCCGTCATGGCAGTCCTGCCCCTGGACCTTGCGCCATTGCAGCACGTAGTGGTCGAACATGCCGCCAGAAGCCGTGCCGACGATCTCGAGCCCGACCCCGCCGGTCGCGAGCGGCTTCTCTGCGGCGCAACCGGTCGGAGCGGTCACGTCGCAGCGCAACGGCTGAAAGCACTCGCGCAGGCAACGCCGATAGAACTTCAGGCAGCGCAGCACGTCGACGAGACGGCGCGCCCGCCCGAGGCAGCAGCCGAACCGGATCGCGCACAGGCACCAGCAGCGGCAGAACCAGAAGAACGGATCCTTGCTGTGCTGCTCGAAGGCCTTGGCACCGAGCAGCGCCTGCGCGGCGTCGACGGTGAGAAGGCGCTCGAAGATCGCGCTCGCGTCTTCTTCGCCGCTGTTGCAATCGATCTTTCCTGCCAGCACTTCCTCGGGCAGGCCGAGCGGAAAATCGACGGTGGCGAGTTGGTCAGTCAGGAACGGCCGGTAGGCGGCGGCCGCCGCCTTGACCAGGACCTGGAAGTCGGCCCGGTCGTGGGCCGTCGGCGGATTGGCGATCGGTGCGCCGATCGCCTGGCGTACGCACAGCCAGTAGCGATGCAGGTAGTAGACGAACAGCCGGAAGTTGCGGGGCCGCCGACACAGCAGCCAGCCGAACACGATGCAGCAACGGATGTGCAGCAGGCACCAGCGCCAGCGCTCGACCGGGCCGAGCAGCTCGCGCGCCTCGACGGGCAGCAGGCTCACCGCGACTTCTTCGGTGAAGAAGCGGTCGAGGATCTGGCTGGTCTGGGTGATCTCGTCTTCGCAGTTGGCGGGGTGCGCTTCTGCTTCCTTTTCCAGCGCCTCGGGATCCTTGCTGCGTGCCAGCTCCTGTTCGAGGATCGGCTGATAGGCGCTGAGCAGTGCCTTCAGTGCGAACTGGAAATCCGGGTCGCGATCATCGGCAGCAGCCGTGACCGGAGCTTTGGTCGCCATCGTCGACTCTCCTCGCGGATGAGGATTCGTCACCGGCACGGGTTCGGCAGTGGCCGCACTCGAGGCGCCTTCGAAACGTGACAAATCGGACGCGGATGCTACTCAATTCGAATTTGCATGAATAGCTGTCAGACCTGACAGTTTCAAGGATCGCAGCGCCGGGGGATCATCACAGGTTTGTCGCCCGCCGTGCTGGCAAGGGAGGCGGTGCTCCGGCCCGCCGAGCGGCTCAGGCGGTGCGTTCCTGGCGCAGCCCCAGCAGCTCGATCATTGTCTTTTTCATCTCGAACTTCTGTGCCTTGCCGGTCGCGGTGAGCGGAAAGGCGTCGACGATTCGCACATAGCGCGGCACCTTGTAGTGGGCGATCTGTCCCTTGCAGAAATCGCGCACCTCCTGCTCCGCGAGGACCATGCCGCGGCGCGGCACGACCCAGGCGCAGACCTCCTCGCCGTACTTCGGGTCGGGCACGCCGAACACCTGCACGTCCTGGATCGCCGGGTGGCGCAGCAGGTACTCCTCGACCTCGCGCGGGTAGACGTTCTCGCCACCGCGGATCAGCATGTCCTTGACCCGGCCGACGATGTTGGCGTAGCCCTCGGCGTCGATCGTCGCCAGGTCGCCGCTGTGCATCCAGCCGGGTTCGTCGATCGACTCCCGGGTGCGCGCCTCGTCCTTCCAGTAGCCGCGCATCACGGCATAGCCGCGCGTGCAGAGCTCGCCCTGAGCGCCGACCGGCACGATGCGCCCCGCGGCGTCGACGATCTTGACCTCGAGGTGCGGCTGGACCCGCCCGACCGTCGAGACGCGGCGCTCGAGCGGATCGTCGAGGCTCGACTGGAACGAGATCGGCGAGGTCTCGGTCATGCCGTAGCCGATCGTCACCTGGTGCATGTGCATCTTCGCAATCACCTTGCGCATGACCTCGATCGGGCAGGGCGCACCGGCCATGATGCGGGTGCGCAGCGACGAGAGCTCGTGCTGTGCGAAGCCCGGCTCGTCGAGCATCGCCGTGAACATCGTCGGCACGCCGTGCAGCGCGGTGCAGCGATGCCTGGCGATCGAGCGCAGCGTGTCGCCCGCGTCGAAGCCTTCGCCGGGGAAGACCATCGTCGCGCCCGACGTGGTGGCGCAAAGCACGCCCAGGACCATGCCGAAGCAATGGTAGAGCGGCACCGGGATGCAGAGCTTGTCTTCCGGGCCGAGCGCCATCGCCTTGGCGTTGTAGCGGGCGTTGTTGACGATGTTGAAGTGCGACAGCGTGGCACCCTTCGGCGCGCCGGTCGTGCCGCTGGTGAACTGGATGTTGATGGCGTCGTCGGGGTCGAGCGCGGCGCTGAGGGCGTCGAGACGGGCGCGCTGCGCCGGGCCGCCGAGCGCCAGCACCTTGGCATAGGAAAGACAGCGCGGCGGCGTCGGCTCGTCGCCGAGCAGCACGATGTGTTTCAGCTCGGGCAGGCGGACGCTGTCGAGCACTTCGCTGGCACCCTTTAAATGGATCTCCGGCGCGATCTCGCCGAGCATGCCGAGGTAGTCGTTGCTCTTGTAGCGGCGCGCCATCACCAGAGCGCGGCAGCCGACCTTGTCGAGTGCGTACTCGACCTCGGTTTTGCGATAGGCCGGATTGATGTTCACGAGCACGAGCCCGACCCGCGCCGTCGCGAACTGGGTGACGAGCCATTCGTGCCGGTTCGGCGCCCAGATGCCGACCCGGTTGCCGCGGCGCAGCCCGAGCGCGAGCAGGCCGGTGGCGAACTCGTCGGCCTTGCGCTTCAGGTCGTACCAGGACAGGCGCACGCCCTCGGCGTCGAAGATCGCGGCGTCGCGCGAGCCGTGCCGACCGACCGTCTTGTCGAGCAATTGCGGCAGAGTGATGAAACGCAGCGGCTGGTCGGTCGAGCCCGATACGTACGACAGCGTGCCCCGCGGCTGACGCTGGCTGGCGGGCCCGCCGTTGAGCCAATCGGAGCGGAAGGGATTCGCCGCCACCGCCGCGCGATTCAGAAGTTGCGCCAGTCGCCGAGCTGCTCGAAGGCGTGCGCGGCGCGGTAGATCGTCGACTCGTTGTAGTGCGCGCCGACCAGCTGCATGCCGACCGGCAGCCCCGCCGAGAGACCGCAGGGCACGTTCATCGCCGGATGGCCGCTGACGTCGAAGGGCGCGGTATTGGCGAGCATTTCGAAGGCGCGCTGACAATAGAGGGCGAGCGGCGCGTCCTGCGGCGGGATCGGCGTCGCCTTCATCGGCGTCGTCGGCATCAGCAGCAGCTCGTGCCGGGTCAGGGCCTCGTTGTAGGTCTTCTTCAACAGGCGCGACAGGTTCTGCGCCTTGGCGTAGAAGTGGCCGCGGTACTGCTTCATGAAGTACTCGCCGGCGAACATCGAGATCTTCAGCGTGCGCGAGAGCTGGTTGGCGCGGGCCCGCCAGTTGGCGTGCGCGTCGAGCAGGCTGGTCGTATACAGCCCTTCCCAATTGAAGCCCATGCCGTTGCCGTGCATCATCTGCGCCTGCAGGCCCTCGAGGGCGATCGGCGTCCAGATCGCGACGCCATCGAGATGCATGGGGATCGAGATCTCCTCGACGATCGCGCCCAGGCCGCGCAGCCGCTCGGCCGCCTGGCGCACTTTCTGGATCACGTCGGGCTCGCAGTTCGCGTGCTGGAAGCCTTCGGTCAGGACGGCGATGCGCATGCCGGCGACGCCGCGGCCGAGCGCCGCCGTGTACTTGTCGACGCGTACGTTGTACTGGCGTGGATCGAGCCCGTCGGCACCGGCGATGACCTCGAGCAGCAAGGCGCTGTCGGCGACGCTGCCGGTCATCGGCCCGAGGTGGTCGATTGTCGCTTCGATCGGCATCGCGCCGGTATAGGGAACGAGGCCGTGGGTGCCCTTCATGCCGTAGCAGCCCGAGAACGAGCCCGGCATACGGACCGAGCCGCCCTGGTCGCCGCCGATCGCCATCTCGATCTCGCCCGAGCCGACCAGTGCGGCGCAGCCGCTCGACGAACCGCCCGCCGAGTAGCCGAACTTGTACGGGTTGTGGACCGGCCCGCTCGCGGAGGTGTGGCTGCCGCCGGACAGGCAGAACTGCTCGCAATGCGCCTTGCCGACGATCGTGCCGCCGGCGTCGAGGATGCGCGTCGCGACCGTGGCGTCGACGTCGGGAACATAGCCTTCGAGCGTCGAGGCGCCGTTCATCATCGGCACGCCGGCCAGGCAGATGTTGTCCTTCAGCACCACGCGCTTGCCGGCGAGCGGCCCGTAGGGAGCGCCCTTGATGTCGGTCTTGACGTACCAGGCGCCTAGCGGATTCTCGGCCGCGGAAGGCCGCGTTCCGGGCGTGCGCGGATAGCGCACCTCGGGCAGGTAGTCGGGCAGCTGGTCGACGCGGTCGTAGGCCTGCATCGTGCCTTCGAGCACCTCGAGGTACTCGCCGACTTCGTGGTCCGACATGCTCATGTGCAGCTTGGCGACGATGGCCTTCATCTGCTCGAGCGTGGGGCGCTTGACCATCGACATGTTGTCACCTCGGGAAAGTGGTGCCGGCGCAGGCGGCGAGGAACGGGAGCCGTCGGGCGCTGGCCGTGCTGCGGCCGGCGGCGTGAGCGCAGTCAAGGACGCCGGCGCGGCCGATCGTGACGATGCCGGCGGCACCGCCGCCCACGCCGCGGTCGCGACCTGCGCCGCCGGCCGTGCCCCCGCGCCGCCGGGCCGGGTCATGCGCATCGCACCCATGCCGAGCAACTCGGCCAGGCCGCCGGCCTGCACGACGTGGGCGTCGACCTCGCGCTCGATGCGGCCGCGCTCCATGACGACGATGCGGTCGGCGACGTCGAGCACGAGGTCGAGGTTCTGCTCGACGACGACGAGCGAGAGCCTGTCGCGCTTGCGCAGGCCGGCGAGGATTTCGCCGATCTCCTGCACGATCGAGGGCTGGATGCCTTCGGAAGGCTCGTCGAGGAGCAGCAGCCAGGGCAAAGGCATGAGGGCGCGGCCGAGGGCGAGGATCTGCTGCTCGCCACCCGAGAGCGCGCCGCCCTTGCGGTCGAGGATCGCCGAGAGGCGCGGCAGCGTCGCGGTGATGCGCTCGATCGCGGCGCTCTCGGTGTCGCCCGAGTCGGCGGTCCAGGCGAGTCGCAGGTTCTCCAGCGCGGTGAGGCCGGGCAGGATGCCGCGGCCCTGCGGCACGTAGCCGATGCCGAGCCGGCTGCGGTCGTGCGCCTTCATGCGCGTCACGTCGATGCCGTCGATCGAGATACGGCCGGCGGTAACCGGCACCAGGCCGATCAGCGTCTTCAGGAAAGTGGTCTTGCCGACGCCGTTGTGGCCGACGATGCCGACCGCCTCGCCGGCGTGCAGCGCGAAGCTGATGCCGTGCAGCACCGGCACGTGGCCATAGGCCGCGCGCAGGCCGGCGACGTCGAGCACGACGTCCGGGCCGGTGGCCTCGGCGGCGAGCGTGGAGTGGGACTCGATCATTTGGCGCGACTTCCGATGTAGACCTCGCGCACCTTGGCGTCGGCCAGCACCTCGTCGACAGGCCCTTCGCGCAGCACCGCACCCTGGTGCAGCACGGTGACACGGCCGCCCAGCATGCGCACGAACTGCATGTCGTGATCGACGACGACGACGGTCGCCGTCAGGTTCACCTCGTGGATGATGCGCACCAGCGCCTCTGCCCCGGCGCCTGTGATGCCGGCGGCCGGCTCGTCGAGCAGCAGCAGCCACGGCCGCTGCGCCAGCACGATGCCGATCTCGACGAGCTGGCGCTGGCCGTGCGCGAGCTCGCCGACCAGGCGGCGGGCGATGCCTTCGAGCGAGACCTGCCTGATCACTTCGGCGACAGTCGCCTGCGCCGCATCGCGGTGGTTGACGCGGCGCGCCGAGAGCCAGAGGTTTTCTTCGACGTTGAGGCCGTTCATGACCGAGGGCACCTGCGTCTTGATGCCGACGCCGAGACGCACGATCTCGTAGGCGCGCCAGCCGGTCACGTCCTGGCCCTTGATGAAGACGCGGCCGTGCGAGTGGTCGAGCCGGATCTGGCCGGTCAGGCACTTGAAGAAGGTGCTCTTGCCTGCCCCGTTCGGGCCGATCAGGCAGCGTAGCTCGCGGTCGCGCAGCGAGAAGTTGACGTTGTTGACCGCCTGCACGCCGCCGAAGCGCATCGACAGGTCGCGTGTGTCGACGACGGTATCGCTCACCCATCGCTCCGGTTGCCGCGCCGTCGCCGCGTGCTGCTCGCCTGCCGCCTGCTGACGCTGGCCCGGTCGCGGCGTACGCGCCAGCGCGTCAGCGCCGGCAGCAGGCCGCTCGGCAAGAGCAGGACGACGAGCACGAGGATGAGCCCGAGCACCAGCGAGTTGTCGATCAGCGTCTGCTGGCCGAGGAGCAGCTTCAGGTAGCCGAGCACGATCGCGCCGATGATCGGCCCGGCCAGCGTGCCCAGGCCGCCGACGATGGTCCAGATGATCACCTCTGCCGACTGGCCGAGGCTGAACACTCCGGGCGTGACGATCTCGGCCCAGTTCGCGAAGAGGCACCCGGCCAGCCCCGCCATCGCCGCGCTGATCGTGAAGATCGCCGTCTTGTAGAGCGGCGCGCTGTAGCCGAGCAGCTCGACGCGCGCTTCGTTCTCGCGAATGCCGATCAGGACGCGGCCGAAGTACGAAGAGAGGATCCAGCGGCAGAGCAGGTAGCAGAGCATCAGCAGCACGGCGACCAGGTAGTAGAACGGCGTGCCGAAGATCTGGATGCTGGTGTCACCCGGCACGTTGAGGACGGGAAAGGCCGGAATGCCGTTAAAGCCTCCGAGCCGCGCTGTACCGATCTTGTAGGCGTCGCCGGCGGTGGCGTTCATGAACTTGAACAGGATCAGCGTGACGACGAGCGTGATCACCCCCATGTATACATCGCTGATGCGGCCGTAGAACATCATCGCGCCGATCACCGCAGCGAAGGCCGCGGGAACGATGATGGCGAGCAGCAGCGGGCCCGTGCTTTCGCCGACATTGGTCGAGGCGATCGCGTAGGTGTAGGCGCCGAGGCCGAAGTAGGCGGCGTGGCCGAAGCTCAGGATGCCGGCAAAGCCCCACATCAGCCCGAGCGAGAGCGCGAACAGCGCCCAGATCAGCAGCAGCGTCGGCGTGTTCGTGCCGGTCACTGCCGGCAGGAGCAGCAAGATCAGCGATCCGCCCATGAACCAGGCCCAGCGGATCCGCCCGACGCCGAAGTTGGGGCCGCCCGTCATGTCGAGTTCTTGAAGAAGCGGCCGGTGATGCCCTGCGGCATCAGGCGCAGCAGCACGATGGCCAGCGCCAGCATCGCGATCTCGCCGATCACTGGCGTCGAGCCGAACGAGACGATCTGGTTGACCGTGCCGAAGATGATCGAGCTGGCGAGCGTGCCAGAGATGATCGCCGCGCCACCGGTGATAACGGTGATGAAGGACTTGGCGATGTAGAGCGACCCCGACGACGGCAGCAGGCCGGTCAACGGCGCCATCACGCCGCCGGCCAGGCCGGACAGCGCGGCGCCGGCCGTGAAGGTCCACATGTAGATCTTCTGCGGGTTGTAGCCCAGCGACGAAGCGACGTCGGCGTTCTGCATCGCGCCGCGCGCGACCAGACCGACGCGCGTGTACCGCAGCACCAGCCAGAGCGCGAGCATGAGCAGGATGGCGACGGCGATGATGAACAGGTTGTAGCCGCCCATCTGGTAGGCGCCGACCTGGTAGGACTGGATCGGCGCGGTGACGCTGACCGGGGTGTTGCCGAAGATCAGCGTCACCAGCCCGACCATGAGCAGGCTCAGGCCCCAGGTGGCGAGCATGGTGTCGATCATGCGGCCGTAGAGATGGCGGATGACGATGCGCTCGACGACGAGGCCGAGGATGCCGACGACCAGTGGCGAGAGCACCAGCATCGAGAAGAAGATGTCGATGCCGGCGCGGGTGCTGGCGATGGTGACGTAGCCGCCGATCATCACGAACTCGCCGTGGGCGAGGTTGATGACCCGCATCATCCCGAACACGACCGCCAGCCCCGCGCTGGTGAGCACGAGGAAGGCGATCATGTACAGGATCTCGAGGAAGACGACGGCCGCGTAATCCACCGTAGGGTCAATGCGAGGCCGGCCGGCCTTGAAGGCCGCGGCGTTGCGAGACGCGACGCCTCCTCGTGCCGTCCATGCCAGCGCAGGCCGGCATGGAGCCGCGGCACCCGGCCCCCTCGGGGGGCAGCGAACGAAGTGAGCGTGGGGGCATTAGATCGTGACCTCGAACTGCTTGTTCTCGTTCGGGTTCTTCAGCAGGTTGCAGGAGGCTGCGGTATCGCTCGGCGGACGCTGCTTGAACGCCTGCTTGATCGTCAATTTCTGGTTCTTCACCTCCATCACCTTGATGTCGAGCGAGGCGTGGTGCGTCGCCGGATCGATCTTCACCAGGCCGCCGGGCCCTTCGACGCTGATTCCCGATTCGATCGCCTTCAGCATTTTTTCGCGGTCAAGCGAGCCGGCCTTCTTGACCGCCTCAGCCCACAGCTTGATGCCCTGGTACTGCGAGACCGCGATCTCGTGGACGATCTTGGTGTCGCCGAAGCGCTTGGCCCAGCGCGCCAGGAAGTCCTTGTTCGCCGGCGTTGTCTCCTCCTGGCTGTAGTTGCCTGCGATGAGAATGCCGTCACCCTCGGCTGCCGAGAGCGCGAGGTGCTCGTTGCCGACGCCGAACGTCGTCGAGCAGAGCGGGATCTTCTTGTTCATTCCCGAGGCCGCCCATTGGCGGAAGAACGAGAGGTGGGCACCGCCGACCAGCGCCGCGCAGACGTAGTCCGGCTTGGCCGCCTGGATCTTGGCGATCGTCGAACCGAAGTCGGCGACGTCGAGCGGGAAGAAGTCGGTCTGCAGCACCGTGCCGCCGAGCTTCTTGGCGTAATACGCAAGCCACTTGGCGGTGATCTGTCCGTAGTTGTAGTCGGCGGCCAGCACGTAGACCTTCTTGCCCCACTGCTTGCTCGCTATCTCGACGATCGGCTCCATCACCTGCGCCGGCGTCGTGCCGGTGACGACGCAATTGCGGTCGCAGACGCCTCCCTCGTAGAGCACGTCGTAAAAGTAGAGGATGTTGGAGCGCCGGAAGGTCTGCCTGATGGCTTCGCGCGAAGCCGACGTGATGCCGCCGTGCACCACGTCGACCTTGTCGTCGCGGGCGAGCTGTTGCGCGTACTTGGTATAGAGCGCGATGTCGGACTGGGTGTCGTACTGGATGACCTCGATCTTCCTGCCGAGCAGGCCGCCGGCGGCGTTGATCTCCTCGGCGGCGAGCGTCGTCGCCTGCACCATCGGCTTGCCGTAGCCGTCGAGGTTGCCGGAGTTGTCGAGCACCGAGCCGAGCTTGATCGGCGTGCCCTGCGCGAGCGCCTGCATGAAGGGAAGGGCGGTGCCGGCCGCTGCGCCGGTGGTTGAAACGATGAATCGACGACGTGAAACAGTCATGGTCTTCTCCAGAGTTTTATGGGGCGCCGGATGGCAATGAAACGATGGCGACGCCGGCCTCATGCCTTGGGCGTTGCCTTGTCGCCTGCGGGAGCGCTCGCATCCGGGCCTCCCCCCTTCTTCGGGCTGACCGCCGAGGAAAGATCCACGCCGATCGAATCGCCGATGCTCTTCAGGGCCGGCAGCTGCAGTGCCATGCCCAGGATGCTGTCCATCACCTGTGTCACCGGCGCGCGCGTGTCGGCGGCGCCGCCGCTGCCGCCGGCTCCGCCTGGCGTCGACGAGCCGCCGAAGCCGGTGACCTGGTGAATGCGGATGCTGTCGATCTTCTCGGCCGGCTTCATCATCTGGGCGATGATTTCGGGCAGCCGGTCGAGCCGATGCTGCTCGAGCTGCATGTGCATCAGCTCGCCGCTGCGCGAGTTCTCGGCCGAGATCATCGCCCGCGTGCCCTCGGACTCGGCGTTCAGGCGGATGCGATGCGCCTCGGCGCGCGTCGTCGTCGCCGCCGCTTCCGCGCGCGCCGTCATCAGCAGCACCGCGGTCTCGCTCTCGGCCTTGGAGGTCTCGACCTCGCCGCGCTCCTGCTCGCGCTTGAGCGCGATCTCGCGCGATCGCTCGGCCACGGCGCGCTCGCGCTGCGTCTGCAGCTGCTCCTGCGCCAGCACGATCTCGATCCGCGCAAGCTCGGCCTGGCCTTGCGCGCGCGCCTCTTCGGCATGCTTGGTCGCCAGCGCGATCGAGCTGTCGACTTTCCTCACCTCGGCGCTGAGCTGAGCCTCGATCTCGAGCTTGCGCAGCTCGCGCGCCTTCTGGATCTCGGCGATCCGGGTGTCCTTCTCGCGATCGATGCGTGCGTTCTCCGAGGCCACTGTCGACTGCTCGCGGGCGCGCGCCGTGTCGGCGTCGCTGGCCGCCTTGAGCTTTTCGATCTCGAGGCGCTGGCCGATCTGCGCTTCCTCTTCCTGGCGCGAAAGCACGAGACGCTGCTTGATCGCCTCGAGCTGGGTCTGGCGCACCGACACGTCGGCGTCGGCCTCGATCTCGGCGCGCTTCTTCTTGCTCGTGGCGATGATCTCGGCGAGCTTGCGCAGGCCGACCGCGTTGAAGGCATTGTTGTCGTCGAGGGCGGCGAAGGCGGCCTGGTCCATGCGCGTCAGCGAGACCGACTCGAGCTGTAGGCCGCTGTGCGCCAGGTTGTCGCGCACCGATTCGCGGATCGTGCGCACGAACTCGGCGCGCTTGTCGTGCAGCGAGTCCATCGTCAGGCCGGCGGCAGTGGCCTGGATCGCGTCGATGAAGCGGCCCTCGAGGAGGTTGCGCACGCCGTCGGGGCTGAGCGACTTGGAGCCGATCGCCTGCGCCGCCGTCGCGACGCCGCCTTCGGTCGGTTGCACGCGCAGGTAGAACTCGAGCTCGACGTCGACGCGCATCCGGTCTTCGGTGATAAGCGACCTGGCGCCGGCGCGCGTCACCTCGATGCGCATGGTGCGCATGTTGACCTCGTCGACCTTGTGCAGAAAGGGCAGGGCGAGGCAGCCGCCCGAGAGGACGATCTTCTGCCCGCCGAAGCCGGTGCGGATGATCGCGACGTCGCGCGAGGTCTTGCGATAGAAGCGGCTCAGGAACGCGACCGCCACGGCAATCGCGACGATCAGGACGATCAGGCCGAACAGCCAGGCCAGCAAGGTCATGGGGCTTCCTCCCTCGACGACTCAGGGGCTGCAAGCACCGGGCAGGAGCCGCAGCGTCCGTTTACTTTCCGTGGAAACTATAGCAGCGGATTGCAAGTTCCATGCTCGCGCCTGTGCGTCGTGCGACGGCGCGGCGCGGGCAGAACCTGCGCCTAGAGAGCGAGGGGTTGCTGGAAGAGGTGCCCGCCGGCTTCTGCGAGATAGACAGGATGCGAGCAACGCTCGTTGCCGAGATAGCGGATGCCGCGCACCGACTTGAAGGTGAGCGGCGAGGGCAGCTGGCCGAGCAGTTGCGCGTCGTCGTCGGCGGCGCGCTTGGCGAGCGCGGCCATGAAGTGCACGCCCTCGTAGGTCGATTGGCCGAGCGCGTTCAGGGTCGGGGCGCGCTGGCCGAAGTGGTTGTAATAGCGCTCCTTGAACGCCATGTTGGCGTCGCTGGCGAGCGAGGCGAAGTAGCCCGAGGAAACGAACAGGCCCTCGGTGTTGTCGGCACCGATGGCGAGCAGGCCGTTCTCCTCGATCGCGCACGACAGCCGGAAGACGTCGCGTGACAGGCCCGAGCTGCCGAAGTCGCGGTTGAAGTGGACCGCGTCCTGGCCGACCAGCGAGAGCAGGATCGCGTGCGGTTTCAGGCGCGCGATCTCGTCGAGCAGCTCGGCATAGTCTTCCATGCCGAACGGCAGGTAGCGGTCGGCGAGCAGCTGGCCGCCGCGGTCGCTGACGTAGCGCGCGGCCAGGCGGTGCGAGACGCGCGGCCAGACGTAGTCGTGGCCGATGAACATCCAGCGCCGCGCCCGATAGCGCTCGATCAGGTAGTCGATCGCCGGGCGCAGCTGCTGCTCGGGTGTCTCGCCGATCGCGAACACGCCAGGCGTGCTCTCGCCGCCTTCGTAGAGCGGCGTGTAGACGTAGGGGATCTGCCGCGCCACGTCGCGCAGCACGCGTTGGCGCACCTGGCTGGTGTGCATGCCGACGATGGCGTCGATGGCGCCCGAGTGCATCAGGTCGGCGGTGACGCTGCCGACGTCGAGCGCCTCGTCGGACGAGTCGATCACACGCAGCCGCACCTGCCGCTCGAGCAAGCCGCCGCTGGCGTTGATCTCGGCCTGCGCGAGCTGCGCGCAGGCGATCGACGAGGGACCCCAGATGCCGGCCGTGCCGTTGATCGGAACGAGTAGCCCGACCACGAAATCGCCGTTCGCGTCGGGCGCCGCGTAGCGCGCGCCGCGGCGCCGCGGGTGCTTCGGCGGCGAGGCATTCCTCGCGCCAGCGCCGCCGACAGCCGTCGTCTGCTGCATGTGACTCCCTGCACGAGAAACCCGCGCCTGTGACAGGCTCTGCGGCCCGCTATGCTTTCCCGGGAAAGCAACTTCTACAATAGCACAGCATGAGCCGCCCCACCCCCCATCTCGGCCTGCTGCTCGAGCGTGCGGGCCGGGTCGTCGGCGAGCGGCTGAGCCGCTCGATCGGCCGCGAGGGCACCACCTCGGACCACTGGCGCGTGTTGCGTCATCTGGCCAACGAAGCCGGCCACACGATGGGCGAGATCGCCGAGCGGCTGGAGATGAATCCGCCGACGCTGACCAAGCTGGTCGACCGCATGGTCGACAAGTCGCTGGTGCAGCGTGCCGCCGATCCCGAAGACAGCCGCCGCGTTCTCGTTTACGTCACCGACGCCGGGCTGGCGCTGCTGCAGGTGCTGCAGTCGAAGGTCGACCGCCACCACGCCGCCTTGCAGACCTTGCTCGGCGAGCGCAACGCCCGCCAGCTCGAGCGCCTGCTGACGATGCTGGTCGACGCCGCCGAGCGGCCGTCGGCCTGAGCCCGCCGCCCGCACAGAGGGGCGAGCGGCGCGACGCCGCTCAGAGCCGTGGGTGCCGCCGGTGCCAGTCGGTGGCGCGCTGGAAAGCCCGGCCGACGCGGCAGATCTGCGCTTCGCCGAGATGCTTGCCGGCGAACTGCACTGCGACTGGCAGGCCCTTGACGGTGAACGCGGCCGGCACGGTCAAGGTCGGCAGGCCCGACATGGCAAAAGGCACGGTGTAGCGGATCAGCGCGGCCAGCTCGGCGGGAACGCGACCGAGCGTGGCCATGCGCTCGACGGTGGGCGCGGCGAAGGGCTGCGCCGGCACGAGCATGACGTCGACCGGCGCCATCGCTTCGAGCGCCCGGCCGGCGAAGGCCTTGCGCCGCAGCAGGATGCGCTGGTAGTCGAGCGCCGAAAGGCCGCGGCCGAGCTCGATCAAACCGGCCAGGCCGGCGCCGTACTCGGTGCGCCGCGCCGGGTAGGTCGCCTCATGCGCCACCGCGGTCTCGACGGCGCAATTCGGTCCCCAGTCCGCCGCCATCGCCGCGACGTCGGGAAAGCGCAGCGCGACGATCTCGGCGCCGAGGGCGCGCAAGGTGGCCAGCGCCGCGTCGATGGCTCGGTGCGTGTCGGCATCGACGCCGTCGAGGGCGTAGCGCTCGTCGAAGCCGATCTTCACGCCGCGCAGGTCGGCGTCGTGGGCGGCCATGTAGTCAGGCACCTCGGCGCGCAGGGTCGTCGGGTCGTCGGCGTCGATGCCGGCGATGGCGCCGAGCATGATCGCGGCGTCGGTCGCGCTGCGGCACATCGGGCCGATGTGGTCGAGCGAGGCGGCGAGCTCGAAGCAGCCGTAGCGCGAGACCCGGCCCCAGGTCGGCTTCAGCCCGGTCGTGCCGTTGGCCGCCGACGGAAAACGGATCGAGCCGCCGGTGTCCGAGCCGAGCGAGCCGAAGCAGAGTCCCGCCGCGGTGGCCACGCCCGAGCCGCTCGACGACGCCCCCGACCAGTGGTCCCGGTGCCAGGGGTTGACCGGCGGCGTGACATCCGGATGGTGATCGGCAAACGCGCCTTCGGTCATCTGCAGCTTGCCGAGCAGCACGGCACCGGCCTCGCGCAGCTTCTTCACGACGGTGGCGTCGACCGTCGGCACGAAGTCGCGGTGCAGCGGCATGCCCGCGGCGGTGGCGACGCCTCGGGTGAAGCAGAGATCCTTTACGGCGATCGGCACGCCGTGCAGTTGAGAGAGAACCTGGCGCCGGCCGATCATCTGCTCAGCGGTGCGCGCCTGCGCCAGCGCCAGCTCGGGCGTGACCAGGGCATACGATTTGAGTCCCGGTTCGAGACGCTCGATCCGGCACAGCATGTCCTCGGTCAGCTCGACGGGCGAGACCTTGCGCGAAGCGAGCAGGCGCGAGAGCTCGGAAATCTCGAGAAAGGCCAGCTCGTCCATGGCGTCATTCTCGACCAGACTGCTCACCCGGGTCGCATCGGCGCTCATTGCCAGCCGAAGCGGCGGATGTAGATGCGCTTCATGACCGTGGTCAGCGCGCAGTAGCCGAGCAGGATCGCCACCAGCCAGGGGAAGTAGGCGAGCGGCAACGCCTGCAGCTTGAAGTCGCCGGCCAGCGGCCCCATCGGCAGGAAGACGCCGAACGCCATGATCGCCAGCGTCATCGCCAGCAGCGGCGCCGAGGCGCGGCTTTCGATGAAGGGCAGCCTCGGCGTGCGGATCATGTGCACGACGAGCGTTTGCGTCAGCAGCCCGACCACGAACCAGCCCGACTGGAACAGGCTCTGCCGGGCGATCGTGTTGGCGCCGAAGACGAACCACATCAGGGCGAAGGTGGCGATGTCGAAGAGCGAGCTGATCGGTCCGAAGAAGACCATGAATCGGCCGATGTCGCCCGGGTTCCACTTGAGGGGCTTTGCCACCAGCTCCGCGTCGACGTTGTCGAACGGGATGCCGGTCTGCGCGATGTCGTAGAGCAGGTTCTGCGTCAGCAGCTGCAGGGGCAGCATCGGCAGGAAGGGCAGGAAGGCGCTCGCCACCAGCACCGAGAAGACGTTGCCGAAGTTCGAGCTCGCCGTCATGCGGATGTACTTCAGCATGTTGCAGAAGGTGGTGCGGCCTTCGACCACGCCTTCGTCGAGCACGAGCAGGCTCTTTTCGAGCAGGATGATGTCGGCGGCTTCCTTCGCGATGTCGACCGCCGAGTCGACCGAGATGCCGATGTCGGCGGCGCGCAGCGCCGGCGCGTCGTTGATGCCGTCGCCCATGAAGCCGACGACGTGGCCACCGGCGCGCAGCGCGCGCACGATGCGTTCCTTGTGCAGCGGCGCCAGCTTGGCGAACTGGCTGTGCTGCTCGACGGCGAGCGCCAGGGCCGCGTCGTCCATGGCTTCGATCTCGGCGCCGAGCAGCACCCGGTCGGCGCCCAGGCCGACCTGCGAGCAGACATGAGCCATGACGAGCTCGTTGTCGCCGGTCAGCACCTTGACCCGGATGCCGTGCGCGGCCAGCGCCTTCAGCGCCGGTGCCGCCGATTCCTTCGGCGGGTCGAGAAAGGCGATCGTGCCGATCAGGGTCAGGCCGGTCTCGTCGGCGACCGAGTAGGTGGATTGGTCCGGCGGCAGCTCCTTCATCGCCACCGCGACGACGCGCAGCCCTTCCTCGTTGAGCGCGCAGCTGACCCGCTTCACGCGGGCCAGCATGGCGGCGTCGAGGGGCAGGTCGCTCGCGTCGCCGGCCTCGGGCCGCACGCGGGTGCAGATCGCCAGCACTTCCTCGACCGCGCCCTTGCAGATCAGCTCGTGATGGTCGTCGCGCTCGGAGACGACGACCGACATGCGTCGGCGCTCGAAGTCGAACGGAATCTCGTCGATCTTGCGGTAATCCTGCTCGAGCTTCAACTGCGCCGCCAGCTCGACGTGCTCGAGCACGGCGCGGTCGAGCAGGTTCTTCAGGCCGGTCTGGTAATAGCTGTTCAGGAAGGCGAGGTTCAGCACCTCCTGCGACGGACGGCCGAACGGATCGTCGTTGCGGGCGAGGGCGATCTTGTCCTGCGTCAGGGTGCCGGTCTTGTCGGTGCAGAGGATGTCCATCGCGCCGAAGTTCTGGATCGCGTCGAGGCGCTTGACGACCACCTTCTTGCGCGACAGCCGCACCGCACCCTTGGCCAGCGTCGAAGTGACGATCATCGGCAGCATCTCCGGCGTCAGGCCGACCGCGACGGAAAGGGCGAAGAGCAAGGCCTCGGTCCAGTTGCCCTTGGTGTAGCCGTTGACCAGCAGCACGATCGGCGCCATCACCAAAGCGAAGCGGATGAGCAGCCAGCTGACGCTGTTGACGCCGGCCTGGAAGGCCGTCGGCGCCGGATCGGTGGCCATGACCTTGGCCGCCACCGCGCCGAAGTAGGTGGCGTTGCCGGTGGCGACGACCAGCGCGGTGGCCGACCCCGAGACCACGTTCGTGCCCATGAAGACGAGGTTGCTCTGCTCGAGCGGCACGGTGGCCTCGCCTCGGCGATCGGCGAACTTCTCGACCGGCAGCGATTCGCCGGTCATCGCCGCCTGGGCGACGAAAAGGTCGCGCGCCGAGAGCACGCGGCAATCGGCCGGGAGCATGTCGCCGGCGGACAGCAGGACCAGATCGCCGCGCACCAGGCTGCGCAACGGAATCTCGAGCCGTTTCGATGCCGCATGCGGGCTGCCGGTGTCGCTGCGAAGCACCGTGGCGGTGTTGCTGACCATCGCCCTCAGGCTCTCGGCGGCGCGGTGCGAGCGGCCTTCCTGGACGAAGCGGATCACCGTGCTGAGCACCACCATGACGACGATGACCGTGGTCGACTTGGCGTCGTGGCCGATCGCCGATACCACCGCCAGCGCCGTCAGCAGCAGGTTGAAGGGGTTGCTGTAGCAATGCCACAGGCGCAGCCAGCCGGGCAGGGGTTTCTCGTGCGCCACCTCGTTGGGACCGTCTCGCGCCAGGCGGGCTTCGGCCTCCGCGACGGTCAGGCCGCCGTCGCGCGAGGCGAGGCGGGCCAATGCGTCGGCCGGCGCGTCGCGGGCGACGAGCAGCAACTCGTTCGCCAGATGCGCCGGCGCCGCCTGGATCGGCCCGTGACCGGCAAGCGCTTCTAGCGCGGGCGGCCGACCGAAGCGCCGCAAGACGCGGCGGCGGCGCAGAAAGCTGCTGAACGGCTGCGTCAGGACCTTGTTCATGCCGTCCCCGCCTCCTGCCGTCGAGGCCTCGCGAGTATCGGCCTGCCAGCCGCTCCGCACTGTGCGCTATCGCGCATAGGGGACCGGCCACGCCTGAAGCGTGGCCGGCGGTGGAACAATCGGGCCGATGGACGATGAAACCTTCATGGTCGAGGCCTACCGCCTCGCCGCCAAAGGCTACGGCGAGGGCGGCTGCCCGATCGGCGGCGTGCTCGTGCGCCACGGCAGCGGCGAGATTCTCGGCCGCGGCCACAACGCGTTGGTGCAGGAAGGCAATCCGATCCTGCACGGCGAGATGGCGGCGCTGCGCGACGCCGGCCGCCTGGTGAATCGCCACGACACGACGATGTACACGACGCTGCAGCCCTGCTTCATGTGCGCCGGCACGATCGTGCAGTTAGGCATCCCGCGGGTCGTCATCGGCGACGTGCTGAACGCATCGAGCGACGAGACGATCCGCTTTATGCGCGGCAAGGGGGTCGAGGTCGTCGTCATGGATCCGCAGGCGAGCGCAGCGGCGCGCGACTGCGTCGCCTTGGTCAGGACGTTTCGCGCCGAGAAGCCAGATCAGTGGCTCGAAGACTGGGGCGGCGGCCCGAACCCGGCGTTGAAGCCCGCCTGACGCGAGCGCGCCGCGCCGGCGTTCAGGGCGTGGCGGGAAGCGCGTGCAGCAGGCCGCGCGTCTCGATGAACGCCACCACCTCGTCGAGGCCGTCTTTCGTCTTCAGGTTCGTCATCACGAAGGGCCGCGCGCCACGCATGCGCAAGGTGTCGGCGCGCATCACCTCCAGGCTGGCGCCGACGTAAGGTGCGAGGTCAGTCTTGTTGATGATGAAGAGGTCGCTCTTGGTGATGCCCGGTCCGCCCTTCCTCGGAATCTTCTCGCCGGCGGCGACGTCGATGACGTAGATCGTCAGGTCCGAGAGCTCGGGGCTGAAGGTGGCGGCCAGGTTGTCGCCGCCGCTCTCGACGAAGACGATGTCGGCATCGGGAAACTTCTCGAGCATGCGGTCGATCGCCTCGAGGTTGATCGACGCGTCTTCGCGGATCGCGGTGTGCGGGCAGCCTCCGGTCTCGACGCCGAGCGCATCATGGGTGTGGAGACCGGGGGCTGTCCGCACACTGCCATCCGCGAGGACTGCTCCATCAACCTGGAAGCGATTGACCGCATGCTGGTGGACTTCCCCAACGCCGACATCGTGTTTGTGGAAAGCGGCGGCGACAACCTGGCCGCCACCTTCAGCCCCGAACTCAGCGACCTCACCATCTACGTGATAGACGTGGCGGCAGGAGAAAAGATCCCGCGCAAGGGCGGCCCCGGCATCACCAAGAGCGACCTGTTCGTCATCAACAAAACCGACCTGGCCCCGCACGTGGGCGCGAACCTGGACGTGATGGAATCCGACACCCGTCGCATGCGTACCAATGCCCAGGGCCTCAAGCCGTTTGTGATGACCAACCTTAAAACCCTGACCGGACTGGCCGAGGTGGTG